>DASTOO010000102.1:0-2398 GCA_035762505.1 Candidatus Krumholzibacteriia bacterium | reverse complement strand
AGGAGTGGGACGCCGACAACCTCGCCGCGGCTTACCGCTTCTTCCGCCTGGTGGAGCACCGCCTGCAGATGATGCACCAGCTGCAGACGCACACGCTCCCGGACTCCGACGCCGAGATCACGCTGCTCGCGCGGCGCGTGTCGCACGGGCCGCTGGGGGCGTTCACCGTGGAGAGCTTCGTCGAGACGCTGTCGCGGCACCTCAATAATGTCCGTGCGTTCGCCGACGCGTTCTTCGCCGGCGAATCGGTGCACCCGCACTCCGTGCTCCTCATGCTGCCCGAGGACAGCGAGCGCGCGGTCAGCATTCTCCGCCAGGTGGGCATCGCCGACGTGCCGCGCGCCATGCGCACGCTGCACGGCATGGCATACGGCTCGTTTCCCCGCCTGCTCGACCGCCGCGCGCGCGAGGAGTTCGAGAAGCTGCTGCCCTTTCTGCTCGAGGACGTCGCGGTCACCGGCGATCCCGATATGACGCTGGTGCGCATCGCCCAAATCGCCGCGGCGGAGAAGAGCGAGTCGGCGTTCTACCGCATGCTGGTCGATTCCCCCGCCGCGCGACGGCTCGTGGTCGGTATCGCAGGCATGTCGTCGCTGCTGACGCGCGAACTGTGCGCGCAGATCGGCGTGCTCGATGGTCTGCTGGGCGAGGGCGGCGCGAGCGGCGAGGCCGTAGACGAAATGCTGGCCGACGTCGCCGAGTGGGAGCGCTTCTCGGCGCGCGACGCGTTCGCGAAGGGATCGGCCGCGTCCGGCGAGCGACGCAACCGGCAACGGCAGTGGTTCGAACGGCTGCGGCTCCATGCCTTCGCGGATACGTACCGGCGGGGCTTCCAGCCGGGACCACACGGCCTCACCGGCGAGAAAGCGCGCGCGGCGGCTGCGCGCCTCCACCTCGCGGCGGCGCTCGACGAGGTGATCCCGGAGAAGGAGCGCGTGGCGGTCTTCGCAATGGGATCGTACGGCGTGGGCGAGCCGCGCATCACGAGCGACCTCGACCTGCTCGTCGTGGCGGACGACGTCGAACTCCCGGACCTGATGCAGCGCGTGCAGGCGATCAACCAGTGGTTCAGCGACGGCCGCATCCTGAAACTCGACTTCCGCCTGCGCGCAGAGGGCGCCAGCTCGCCGTTGGTGCAGGACCTCGCGTTCTACGACGCGTATTTCCAGACGCGCGCATCGCTGTGGGAGCGGGTCGCGTTCGCCAAGTGCGCGCCGTGGTGGGGCGGCGAAGAGGTGCGGCGCGCGTTTCTCCGGAAGCTCCGCGCCTTCGTGGCTCGGCCATTCTCGCCGGACGAGCTGGGGGCGCTGGCGGAGATGCGCCGTCGCGTGGAGGGGCTCGCCCCGAAACAGTCCGCGGAATGGGACACGAAACGCTCCGCCGGCGGCCGCTACGACATCGAGTACGTGGTCGCGGTCGGCATGGCGGCGACGTGCACCGATCGCGTGGATTACTTCACGATGAGCACCCGCGAACGTGTCGCGGCGCTGGTGGGCACGGGGTTTCTATCCGAAGAAGAGGGCACAACGCTCCGCGACGCGGCGGATCTCTTCACACGGATCGAGCACTTCATGGAGCTGCAGGAGATGACGCACCCGGGAAGCGAGGAAAAGGCGCACTGGCTGGGGCGCCACGTTGCGCGGCTGGGGGAGGCATTCGGCGCTGCGTGGTCGGTGGTGGCGCTCCGCGACGCGAAGGCCGCGGTGCGGCAATGCTACCGGCGGGCCGTGGGTGGCTAACATGCGTCTCCCGGCTGCTGTAATCGCTACCGTACTGCTGGTCTCACAGGTGCCAACCGCTTCACGGGAACCGGCGCTGGTCGTCACAGAAGATCGCGTCGAACTCCGGGTGCCGTTCGACACCACCGGCACGCGGTGGGATCCGGGTCGTAGTCCGGAGGGCATGGTCGGGTACGCGTGTTGGGTGACGATTCCGATGCTTGGCGACACATTCGGCTTCGGATTTGCGCATGGTAGCCGCTTTCCCGCAGGTGGGATGCGATTCTTATCCCGGAATCATTGGTTTCGTGGGGAACACTGTTTTCTTCGAGTGGAGCCCGGCAATCTTCGCGTACGACGTGCCTACCGGCGAGCTTACGAAGATTGTGGGCGGGGGCGACGGGTTCGCAGGCGCGACTGCGGCGGTGCAGTATCTTTTCGTCGATGATTGACGACTAAAGGCGGTCCAGTTCCCCTACCAACGCCGCACGGATGTCCGCGACCCGCGGGGCGTTAATAATCTTCCGCCCTTCCCCATCACTCACGTAGAACGAATCGATGGCGCGTGTGGCTTCGGTCGAGATGCGCGCGCGCGCGATCGACAACCCCTCTTCCGACAGCGCGCGCGTGATCGTGTACAAGAGCCCCGGCCGGTCCTGCGCGAAGACGTCGATGATGGT
>DASTOO010000101.1:0-9742 GCA_035762505.1 Candidatus Krumholzibacteriia bacterium | reverse complement strand
GGAGAGGAGCGGGCCGAGGCCCGCGAAGAAGAGCATCAGCGCCGCGGCGCGCGTCGGGGCGCTCGCGCGGCCCACCCGCAGCAGCGTCAAACCGAGCAGGAAGATGACGACGCCGAAGACGAGGTATACGAACGATATGGCGACGGTGTAGGGGCCGGTCATTGCGAGCCGCTCCGGAGACGACCGCGTCGCCGCGGTTGGCGGCGGGTTCCCCTTCTACGTATGGCCGCCGCGGGCGGTTCCGGGGGGCAGCGCGGCGCGGGGCGGGGTCATTCCTCCGGCCCGTCGTCTCCGCGGTGCTTGGCGAGCTCCACGCACAGGCCGCCGTCGGCGTAACGGAACGAGAGACGGTCGGTGAACGCCTTCATGATCATGAGTCCCCGGCCGCGCTCGCTCATCGGGTCGGGTGGTGACTTCTCGTCCAGCGCCGCCTGGAAATTGAAACCCGGGCCTTCGTCCTTGACGCACGCCGTGAAGGACTGGCCGTTGAAGCGCAGCGTCACCACGACCCGCTTGGCGGGGTCGAAGCGATTGCCGTGCTCGATGGCGTTGCTGCACGCCTCGATCAGCGCGGTGCTGACGTCGTTGATCGCATCGGATGAAAAGGAGAACTCGCGGGCCAGATCCTGAATGGCAGCATCGACCGCGCCGAGGTACTTGAGGTCGCTCGGGATGTTCAGAATCATCTGCTCGACGCTGTCCGTCTTGCCCATACGCCGGATCCGGTGCCGCTGATGCTAGCGGGGGCTAGCTGGCGAGCGTGAAGCTCTTCACCGCTTCCTCTTCGGATTCGAACGACTTGAAGAGGAGGTTCAGCTTCGTGACGTAGAGGATGCTCTCGATCCGGTCGGATGCATGCATCACGACCAGGTCACCGCCGGCGCGGCGAACCGACGTATAGCCGCTGATGAGGATGCCCAGGCCCGTGGAGTTGATCCAGGAAACCTTCTCCAGGTTCACGACCACGTTCTTCTTGCCCTGGTCGATGAGGGATTTGAACACTTCGCGGAACGTGTCCGCATCGGGACCGCCGGTGAGCTTTCCGTTCAGATCGAGAATCACCGCATTCCCGATTTCTCTCTGCGTGATCTTCAAGCTAGACCTCCTTCGCCCGGTCCTCCCGGTACAGGACTTCCAGGGCGAGTCGCATGTCGGCGGGCAGCGCCGTCGTGAATGTCATCCGTGTTCCGGTATCCGGGTGCGTAAAGGACAGCGTCGACGCGTGCAGCGCGTGTCGTCGCATGATCTTGAGCAGGCGTTCGATCGTCTCCCGCGAGCGAGCCCGGCCCGTCCGAATCCTCTGCCTCCGGCCACCGTAAACGGGGTCACCCAGGAGCGGGTTGTCGATGTGCGCGAGGTGCACGCGGATCTGATGCGTCCGCCCCGTCCGGGTGATCGCGCGAATATAGTCGAAATGGTAGTAGGTGTCCACCACGATCACCTCGGTGGCCGCCGGGCGTCCGCCGGCCACGACCGCCATCCGCTGCCGGTGAACCGGGTGGCGCGCGATGGGCTCCTCCACCGACACGCGCGGGGCGCGCACGTTGCCGATCACGATGGCGTGGTAGGTCTTGTCGAAGCGGCGCTCCTTGATATCCCCGGCGAGCGCGCGATAGGCGGCGTCGTTCTTCGCGAGAACCATGACACCCGACGTGTCCTTGTCGAGTCGGTGCACGACGCCCGGCCGGTCCCCGCCCCCCAGTCCGGCCAGCTCCGTTCCCCGTCCGAGCAGCGCGTTGACGAGGGTGCCGTCCCAGTTGCCGTGCGCGGGGTGCACCACGAGACCGGCGGGCTTGTTCACGACGACCAGCGCGTCGTCCTCGTACACCACCGGGATCGCGATCGCCTGCGGCAGCGGGGCGGGACGGGCCGTGCGGCCCGGCAGCGCGTCGGCGTCGATCTCAACCGCGTCCCCCGCAGACAGCGTGAAGCTGTCGGGCCGGACGCGGCCGTTGACGAGAACGCCGCCCGCCGCGTTCAGGGTCTGGAGCCGGGTCCGCGAGAGGGATGGCAGGGCCGCCGCGCAGAAACGGTCGAGGCGCTTTCCCGCGTCCGGCTCGCCGACGACGAGTGACAGGCGACCGGCGCCCACGCCGCGCCCGCTACCGTCCCGCCGTGCGACTGTCGTCGCCCGGAACCGGGAGACTGTCGCCGGCCGGCTCGACTTCGCGCGCGCCGCTCGCGCGCATCGCGAACAGAACGAGCAGTGCCGCACCGATGGTCACGGCCATGTCGGCCACGTTGAACACCGGCCAGTAATGACCGCGGAAACCGATCTGAAGGAAATCAATGACTTCGCCGTGGAGGACGCGGTCGATGAGATTGCCGATCGCGCCCCCGAGGATCATCCCCAGCCACACACGTCGGAGATTTTCCCCGCGCGGGAGTCGCAGCGCCACCACCGAAATGAGCACCACCGCCGCGATGCTGGCGATGATGAAGAAGAGACGCCCGCCCTGGAACATCCCGAACGCCGCCCCGGCGTTCTTCACGAGCGTGATGTGGAAGTAACCGTCGATGATGTCGTAATCCTGGCCGTTGCGCCAGAAGAGCTGCTTGGTGATCTGGTCGAGTGCGACGACGAGCGCGGCGGGAAGAAAAAACCGCACGCTAGCTCCTCTGCATCTTTTCGGCCCGCGACTGGCACTTGATGCACAGTCGCGCCGCGAGGAACGCCTCGAGCCGCCGCGGCGGGATCTTCTCGTTGCACTCCTCGCACACGCCGTAGGTGCCCTTGTCGATCCGGCGCAGCGCCTCTTCCAGCGCGATGAGATAGTCGGTGCCGACGCTGGCGTGGAGGAAGGCCTGCTCCTGCTCGATCACGTCGGAGCCGATGTCGGCCATGTGGTTGGAATAGCTCTGGTTCCCGGACTGGCTCGCCGCCATGCCCTGGATTTCCTCCTCGATCATCCCGAGGCGCTGGAGAACACGCTGCCGTTCCTCTTCGATGAGGGTCCTGAATCGCTGCAGTTCCTTCTTGTTCATTCCACGCAACCCCTTTTATCGGAACGAGTTACAACGACGTTGCCGCCGCTGGAGCGAACGTAAGATAGTACCGCTCCCGGGGAGTGTCAACGACATTTCTGGACCCACAGGGTGACGCGCTCCCCGTCCAGCTCGAATTCGGCGCGGTGCTCCCACCCCGCGGCGCCGCGCGCGATGTCGTCGGCGAGCGTCTCGGCGGCGATCAGCCCACCGGCCGCGTCGAACACGCGCGCCGTCGCATCGCCGCCCTCGTAGCGCAGGCGGATGCGGTCCGTCACGTCGAAGCCGGAGCTCTTGCGCAGGTTCTGCAGCCGGTTGATCAGCTCCCGCGCCGCGCCCTCCAGGCGGAGCTCCTCGTCGATGGCGAGGTCGACCACCACGGTGAGGCCGCGCTCTTCGGCGGCGCCGAATCCTTCCGCGGCCGCTACCTGCACGGTCGCATCCTCGCGCGCGAGCTCGACCGGTTCGCCGTCCACGTCGAGCGTCAGGGCGCCCGTCTTCATGAAGCGCGCGAGGTCGTCCGGCGCGGCGGACTTGATCGCCTCCGCAATGCGCGGTACGCGCTTGCCGTACTTCCTGCCCAGGACGGGAAACGCGGGCGTCGCCGACAGGCGCACGAAGCCCTCGAGGCTCTCCAGCCGGCGCACCGCGCGCACGTTGAGTTCGTCCAGCACGAGCCCGGAGATCCCGGCGTCCCCGATGAAGCGGTCCAGCGCGGCGGCATCGTTGGAGTGGACCAGGATCGCGGGCAGCGGCTGCCGCACGCGCACGCCGGCATCGTTGCGAACGGTGCGCCCCAGCGACACCACCGCGAGCGCGGTGGCCATGGTCGCTTCGAGCGTTTCGTCCACCGCGCGCGCATCCGCGCGCGGAAAACTCTCCAGGTGCACGCTCGTGCCGCCGCCGTCGGCCGCCGTCCTGCCGCGCAGGGCGAGATGGATCTCGTCGGCGAGGAACGGCACGAAGGGAGCGAGGGCCCGGGTCATTCCGTCCAGCACCGTGTACAGCGTGTGATACGCGGCCACCTTGTCGGGGCCCATCTCGCCCTTCCAGAAGCGCCGGCGGGAACGCCGCACGTACCAGTTGGACAGCTCGTCGAGAACGAAGCGCTCGATCGCGCGCGCCGCGCGCGTCACGTCGTACTCGTCCATCCACCCCGCGAGGCGCCGCACGGTGGTGTTGTAGCGGGACAGGATCCAGCGGTCCAGGAGCGACGGCGCGCCCGCCTCGCTCCCGTGACGATAACCATCGATCGCGGCGTACATGGCGAAGAACGCGTAGACGTTGCGCAGGTTCTCGAGGAGCTTCCGCGCCGTGTCCTTGACGCCGTCGCGGTCGAAGCGCGTCGGGGTCCACGGCGGGCTCGTGGTGGAGAGGTACCAGCGCAGCGCGTCGGCGCCTTCGTCGTTGAGCAGGTCCCACGGCTCCACCGCGTTGCCCTTGCTCTTGGACATCTTCTGCCCGTGCTTGTCGAGGATGAGCTCGGTGGCGAGGCAGTTGCGGTACGGACTCTCGCCCTTCAGGAACACCGAGATCGCGAGCAAGGAGTAGAACCAGCCGCGCGACTGGTCGATGCCCTCGCAGATGTAGTCCGCGGGGAACTGACGGGCGAACATCCCGCTCTCGTCCCACGGGTAGTGATACTGCGCGAAGGGCATCGCACCCGAGTCGAACCAGACGTCGATCACTTCCTTCACGCGGCGCATGGCCGCCCCGCACGCGCAGCCGATCTCGATGTCGTCCACGAACGGGCGGTGGAGATCCAGCGAGGCCTCGTCCGCCGGGAAATTGCGCGCGCGCTCCCTCAGCTCCTCGATGCTCCCCACCGCGTCCTTCGCGCCGCACGCGTCGCACGTCCAGATGTTGAGCGGCGTCCCCCAGTAGCGCTCGCGCGAGAGGGACCAGTCCACGTTGTTCTCGAGCCAGTGCCCGAAACGGAACTCGCCCACCTCCCGCGGGATCCAGTTCACGCGGTTGTTCGCCTCGATCATCCGGTCCTTGTAGGACGTCGTGCGGATGTACCAGGACCGGCGCGCGTAGTACATGAGCGGCGTCGAGCAGCGCCAGCAGAACGGATAGGAATGGGTGACGCGGGCGCTCTTGTAGAGCTTCCCGTGCTGCTTCAGCCACTTGATGATCAGCGGGTCCGCGTCCTTGATGAACTGGCCGGCCCAGTCCGTCACCGCCGCGTCGAAGGTGCCGTCGGGCCGGACGCCCTGGATCAGCGGGATCCCGAACTCCTGGTGCATGCGGAAATCATCGGCGCCAAAGGCGGGTGCGATGTGGACGATGCCGGTGCCGTCCTCGAGGCTCACGAAGTCGCCGGCGATCACGCGGAAGGCGCCCGCGACGTCCTTATAGTAGTCGAACAGCGGCTCATAGGCGGCGCCGACCAGCTCGGAACCCTGCACCGTCTCCAGCACCCGGTACTCGCCGTCCAGCGCGCCGAGCAGCGCCTCCGCCAGCACCAGCACCTCGCCGTTGTGCGACACGCGCACGTACGTCTCGCGCGCGGCGACGGCCAGCGCCGCGTTGCAGGTGAGCGTCCACGGCGTCGTGGTCCACGCGAGGAAGAACTCGTCCGCGTCGCGGCGCTTGAACTTGATGTACACGCTCGGGTCGGTCACGTCCTTGTAGCCGAGGCTCACCTCGTGGCTCGACAGCGACGTCTGGCAGCGCGGACAGAACGGCACGCTCTTGTATCCCTGGTAGATCAGGCCTTGCTTCCAGTACTCCTTGAGAATCCACCAGACCGACTCGATGTAGCGGTTGTCGTACGTCACGTACGGGTGATCCATGTCCACCCAGTACGCCATGCGGCGCGTGAACGCGACCCAGTCCTTCTCGTACTTGAAGACACTCTCGCGGCAGCGGCGGTTGAACTCGGCGATGCCGTACGCCTCGATCTCCTCCTTGCGCACGATGCCGAGCTCGCGCTCGACCTCGATCTCCACCGGGAGCCCGTGGGTGTCCCAGCCCGCCTTGCGCACGACCCGGTGGCCCTGCATGGTCTTGTAGCGGCAGATCATGTCCTTGCAGAGACGCGCGATGACGTGGTGCACGCCGGGGCGGCCGTTGGCCGTGGGCGGGCCCTCGTAGAAGACGAAGGCGTTGTCGGCGGGGCGCTCGTCGACGCTGCGCTGGAAGACGTGCTCGCGCTCCCAGTACGCGGAGACGGACTCCTCCGCCGCCGGAACGCCGTCCGACGAGGCCAGTCTGGGGAAGCGGGCTTCGCTCATGGGTTCGTGGAGGGCGCGACGCGCGTCACACCCGCTCGAGGTACGCGACGACCAGGCGGCGCAGTTTCGGCTCGGCGGCGTTCGCGGTCGCGATGATCCGCTCGAGGTTCGCCACCTCGAGCGCGTCCGGCTTGCACAGGTCGGTGACCACGCACATTCCCAGCACCTTCATGCCCGCGTGGATCGCGACCAGGTTCTCCGGCACCATCGACATGCCCACGATGTCGGCGCCGACACGACGCAGGAAGCGGTACTCGGCGGCGGTCTCGAGGTTGGGGCCGGCCACCGCCACCAGCACGCCGCGCCGGAGCGGAACGCCGAGGGCCAGCGCGGCCGCTTCCATCGTCGCGCGGCGCGCGCGCGAGTACGGCTCCGACATGTCCGGGAAGCGGTCGCCCAGCCGGTCGTCGTTCCAACCGATGAGGGGATTGTCGCCCATCAGGTTGATGTGATCGGTCACGACCACGAAGTCGCCGAGATCGAGGTGGGGGCTCATCCCCCCCACCGCGTTGAAAACCAGCAGGTCCTCCACGCCGAGCGCGCGCATCACGCGGATCGGGAACGTGATCTCCTGCATCGAGTAGCCCTCATAGTAGTGGAGACGCCCCTGCATCGCGATGACAGGTTTCGCGCCGAGCGTTCCCAGGACGAAGTTGCCCTTGTGACCGGCGGTGGTGGACCTGACGAAGTGCGGGATTTCCTCGTACGGGACCACGGCGTCGACCTTCATCGCCTCCGCCAGATCGCCGAGGCCCGTGCCGAGCACCAGGCCCGTCCGCGGGCGCACGGCGGAACGCTCGCGCACCACCGCGGCGGCTTCCTGAATCCGTTCGTAGAGTCCCTGCATGTGTGATGCTCCGAGTCCCGGCCGGTTTGTGAACGGCGCATTCTATCAGATGCGATTGGCCGGGAAAACGCCGAAAACGACGCGGCCCGCGGGAATCGCCCGCGGGCCGCGTTCGCTCGTGCGCGTGAAGGCCGCTACGATGCGTTGGGTCCGTCGGGCGGTCGTGTCGACGCCGCGAGACGTTGGAGGTCGCGCCGGATCTGCTCGATGTTCCACTCGGAATCCGTGGGCTCTGCGCTCACCACCGGCTCCGGGGAACGCGGCGGAATCGATGCGGGAGTGTGCTCCGGCGTGAAAGTGGCTTCCGTCTCGAGCGGTTGCGGCGATAGGGTCTCGCGCTGGCTCTGCGACAGGCGCTCGAGGATGTCGCCGATACCCGCGATCTGATCGCCGTCGGAGTCGGTCGGGTCGGGCGCCGGCGCCGGACGCGGCGCGGGAGCCGCGGCATGCGGCTTTTCGAAGAGCGTCTTGGGCCGCGGAGCGGGGGGCGCGGGACGCGCGGGTGCGCGTCGCGGTTCCTCGGGGGTCGCGTCGTCCTCGGCGCGGAAGTCGCGCTCCGCGGACTCGATGAACTTCACGTGCGACTCGGCGACGACCTTCATCTTGGCGAGGTAGGAGTCGCGCTGGGAACGGAGGCGCTGGACTTCCTGGCGCAGGCGGGCGGCTTCGCTGGTAATGTCGCGGAGCGCCTTCTCGGCTTCGAGCTGCGCCTCCTTGACGATCAGATTCGCCTCGCGCCGCGCGTTGTCCTTGGATTCCACCGTGACGCGCTCGGCGGTGAGCAGCGTGTCGCGGAGCGTACGCTCGATGGACCGGTACTCCTGCACCTTGTCGTCGAGCTCGAGCAGACGCTCGCGCAGCGCCTTGTTGTCGTTCAGAACCGCTTCGTACTCGTCGGCGACGGTAGCGAGAAACGCATAGACCTCGTCGGAGTCGAGGCCGCGCATGATTCTGCGGAATTCCTGCTTGCGAACATCCAGCGGCGTAATACGCATCGTTCAATCCTCCTGCGAGGGGCCGTCAACGGCTCCCACGGGCCCACCGGCCCGAGCGTCCCACTGCAAGCCACGCGCCGGAACCGCCCCGCGGGGCCCCTTCCGGCCGGTCGTGCAACCCATTGCACTATAACAAAGTACCGACCAGGTCCGGCCGGTGCAAGGCCCGCGTGCGCCGGCAGCATACAATGATGACCCGCCAGGTGGTAAGAAATTTCTCAACCGGGTGTGCCCGGCCGCTCCCCGGCGATGACACGGCCCGGACGGATGAGTGTCGCCCCCTCTTCAATGGCGATCTCGAAGTCGTCGCTCATCCCCATGCTGAGTTCCGGGAGCTCGAGCCCGGTGGCGCGGCGCAGGCCGCCGGCCAGCGCGGCCAGGTCGCGGAAACAGCGGCGCGTTTCGGCCGCCCCTCCCGACAGCGGGCCGATCGTCATGAGCCCGCGGAAGTCGAGGTGGGCGAGACCGGCGAGCGTCTCCGCCACCACGGCCGCTTCCGGCGGCGCCACCCCGTGCTTGGCGGCTTCGCCGGACATGTTCACTTCCAGCAGAACGGCCGCGCGCAGGCCGCGCTCGCCGGCGATGCGGTTGACGGCTTCCGCGATGCGGGCGCCGTCGATCGCCTCGATGAGATGAACCCGCCCCACCACCTTGCCCGCCTTGTTGCGTTGCAGCGGTCCCACCAGGTGCCAGCGACACGCCCCCCGCACTGCGTCGGCTTTCAAGAGCAGCTCCTGTACGCGGTTCTCGCCGATATCGGTGATTCCCGCCCGCAGGATCTCCTCCACCACGTCGGGGCCGAAGGTCTTGGTGACGGCGACGATGGTGATGTCCTCCGAACGCCTTCCGGCGCGGCGCGCGGCCGATTCGACCCGCTCCCGGACCCGCCTCACGTTGTCGGCGATGGTGCCCATGGGACTGTCAATCTAGCCCTCGACACCGCCGCTGACCACCCCAATCCGGCGTCAATCCGGGGTGGAAAACTATCAACCGCCTGTCCACCGGGAATCCACATTGCCGTCGGACGGGTTTCTGCTTATCTTACGGTATGATAATAAGATAGAGCGACACATGATAATGATTTCACAACCCGGAGAATGTCTTGACGACCCTATGCCCGGTCCGTAATATGGCCGAACCTCAATCGGTAGGGGTGGCGGGATCGACGCCCCCAATATGTTGCGGCAATAATGGCAACATGTTACGTCGACCGGCCGCCGGGCCCTCCAGGCCGCCAACCCTCGGTTGATCCACTAAGTCGCCACAGGAAAACAAGTTACGGTGCAAGCACCGGCAGGAGAGCCATGGAGATCACGAAGGTCAAGAAGCGCAACGGTTCCGTCGTCGACTTCGATCGGATTCGCATCGAGCGCGCCATCGAGAAAGCGTGCGTGGCGACCGGTGTCACGGTCTCGACCGAGTTCTACTCGTCGCTGACCGACGACGTGACCGGCGTCATCGAGGAGAAGTTCGACGAGCGGATCCCGGGCGTGGAGGACATCCAGGACGTCGTGGAAATGATGCTCGCCGAGCGCGGGCTCTTCGAGGTGGCCAAGGCGTACATCCTGTACCGGAAGGAGCGTGAGGATCTCCGGCGCCACAAGCAGGACGAGCTGCTCGAGAAGATCGACCGCCGCGAGATCAAGGTGGTCAAGCGCAGCGGCGACGTCGTCGAG
>DASTOO010000100.1:0-3264 GCA_035762505.1 Candidatus Krumholzibacteriia bacterium | reverse complement strand
GGTAGACGCCGCTGCTGACGTCCTGACCATTGCGCGTCACGAGGTCCCAGCGGGCGGTGCCGCTGCCTGTCCGCCCGTCGAAACGGATTTCCTCCACGAGGTCCCCCGCCAGCGTGAATATCCGTATGGTGCCCTGGTCCGCGGGGAGGTTCCGGAACTCCACCTTGATGCCGGTCGGGTCGCTGTTGTTGGGACCGAGGGTCCAGGGTTGCATGGACTCGGTGGTCGCGGGGTTGGGGACCACGTAGACCGCCTCGTCGCGGTAGGCATGGTCGGCCTGGGCGACCCCGGCGGGCTCCACGTAGACGAAGTTCGACACCGGATCGCCCACCTTGCCCTCTATCAGCATCCCCGTATCTTCATCGAAGCCGTGGTCCGACGCCGTCACCGCGTAGAAGTAGGGGCGGCCGCGGTGCATGGCGCGGTCGATGTACCGGTAATACTGCCGGCCGCGGTCGATCAATCCCAGCTCCGCGGCGGCGAGCGCCTCGAGCGTGTCGCACACTTCCGGTGTAACCCCCTGGGGACACGGCGGGTCCTCGGCGTCCGGGTATTCGGTGAGGTACTGCTTCATCGTCCGGATGAGGTCGTGCTTTCGGGCCGCCGGGAGGATGTGTGTCAGCGGCTCGTAGCGATAGCGGTCGATTCCCGTGTCCAGGCCGAATCCGTTCACCACGTCTGCCTCGACGAGGAGCTTCCACAGATCGGTCGGCGGGCCGGTGCGCACCGAGGTGCCGCTGGGCCGCGTCCAGTTGTCCGCGCGGAACACGCGGTAGCCCTCGAAGTCGAGCTTGAGCGTCTTCACGTCGGGCTGGGTCTCGCTGAAATTGTCCCAGTAGACGGCGACTCCGTCCCGGGCGGCGGCGTCGACGCGAATCGACGGCGGCGGGGGAGCGGTGCCGACCAGCCAGAAGATGTGCGTCTCCTGGCCGTTGACGCCCGTCATGAACGAGAGCGAGTCGTCCAGCGAGAGATTGCAGCCGATCCGGAACGTCTCCTCGCGCGCGCAGTCGTTGTTGATGTAGACGATCTCGCCGGGCGGCACGGTACGCTTCGGCTGCAGCGCGAAACGGCACGTGTCGATGTCGACGGTGGTGGGGGGAGTTCGCTGGCCGACGACCCGCGTCTCACGCCCGGCGTAGCCGGTCGGAACCGGGTCGTCGCCGAGCAGATCGAACCATGCCCCCTCGTAGGTGAGCTGCGCGTTGGCCGCGTTCGCCGTCATTCCGCTGAAGCGCTCGCCCATCACGAACGCGGCCTGGAACACGAGCGTGCTGCCGGGCGGGAGCGCCTTGAACGGGCCCGCCGCCATCAGCATGCGATAGTCGCGCGGCACCTGTGCGTTGCGCTCGATCACATTCGAGGAGAGCAGTTCGTACCGCTCGGCATCGTTGGTGGGATCGCCGCCGTCTACGAACGACGCGTTTCCCGCGAAGTTCGCGTACGTGCTGATGCCCACGCGCCTCGGCGCGAACTCGCCGGTGGGGTCCACGGTGTGTCCGAGGAACATGAGGCCGAGGTAGCCGAGGGTCTTGCCCGCGTCGCCGTCGGCGTCGAAGACGTAGGCGATGTCCATGGAAACGGGTCCGAGGTCGGCGCACTCCACCGGGATGAAGGTGCGCCCGGTGGCGTCGTCTTCCCAGTAGCGCTCCGCGCCGCGCTGTCCCGCGTCGCCGTCGGCGAAGAAGCCGACGTAGACGTCCTCCAGCTCGTGGGTCCCGACGTTGGTGATCTGAAACTCCATCCCCACGAAGTCGTCGTAGCGGTCCTCCTCCCACTGGAAACTCTCCTGGCGGACCTCGAGGCCGAGCGGGTTGTGCTGCGGGAACACGCGCACGGTTTCCGGGTAGTAGTCGCCGTAGCGGCAGGTGAACATCTGGTTGGAGACGGCGGCGAAGTCCTCGTCGATCTGGCCGTCGCCGTCGTCGTCGTAGCCGTTGAGCGGGTCCTCGTCGACGAGACCGTCGCCGTCGTCGTCGGCCTCCGCCGGGGCGCGCGCGCCGCCTCGCGTTCCTTCGGCGGCGCGGTACATGACGTCGCGGGTGTCGCGGCCCGGATCGAACTCGAACACGATGCGGGCGGGCTCGAAACCGACCGTCGTCGACACGGCCGGAACGCCGTTCTTGATGGCCCCGACCCACAGCCCGGCCCCGAACAGGTATTCGGTTCCGCTCCCCGCCGGCCACTGCGCCGAGGGGGACTCGGAATAGGGCTGGCCGACGCCGGGCAGGGAGCCGAAGAGGCCCCAGTTGCCGAGGTGCATCTGCAGCTCGCCCACGTTGTGCACGGTGGACCCGTCGAGGACGAAGATGCGCTGCGCCCCGCCGCCGGACTTCGCTGCCGGCGGGGCGGACGTGTGACGCGGCCAGGCGACGATGGGGATCGCGAGCAGAAACAGCGCGAACGGCGCTATGGAGCCTCGTTTCATGGCAGCCTCCTGGGCGCATCCCGGAGTCGGTGGGGCAACCGGTGTGCGACGAAACGAGGGGTGGGATCGCGAAGCGATTGGCTTCGTCCCCAAGAAAGCGCCACGGCGGGCGCGGCGTCAAGGGTGATTTGGCGGCCGCACTCGCGGTGGCGCGATACCGCGCGGCTCGTGTACCATGGCGGTCTGCCGCGACAAGGTGAATGCATGAAACAGAACACCCGTCATGGGGGGCGTCGATGCGCCCTCGTCCTGTGCGCGACCGCGTTGATCGCGGGGGCCGTCGCGGGCTGCGGCGAAAAGAAGAACGCGCCGTCGCGCCTCGCCATCGCCTACTCCAACGACCTGTGGGGTGAGATTCGCTCCTGCGGGTGCGCCGCCAAGGACCTCGGCGGGCTCGGGCGCCGCGCCACGTTCCTCAAGGCGCTGCAGGACACGACGGGGGACGTCCTCATCGTCGAGGCGGGCGACTTCTTCAGCTCGAACATCAATTACGGAATCGAGAAGGCGGACGTCACCATGAGGTCCATGGCGCTCATGGGCTATCACGGCGTCGTCATCGGCGAGGACGAGCTCGGTTTCGGGCTCGACTACTTCCTGCGGCGCTCGCACGAAGTCCGGCTCCCGATCGTCGTCGCGAACCTCTTCGACACGGTGGCGGACACGCTCATCTTTCCGCCCTCGCGCATCGTGACGATGAAATCGGGGCTGCGCGTGGGGATCGCCGGCGTGATGGGCTCGCAGCTGCAGCTTCCGCCGCAGGTGCCGGGGGGCATGCTCGAGATTCGCGATCCCGCGGCGTCGGTGCAACCGGTGGTGGACGCGCTGCGCGGCGACGC
>DASTOO010000099.1:0-6812 GCA_035762505.1 Candidatus Krumholzibacteriia bacterium | reverse complement strand
TCGGTTGTGGTACGCGCACAGGAGTCTTAGATTGTCCGCCGTGCTCGCGCCGCCGCGCGCGACGGGCTGTATGTGATCGATCTGCAATACGTACCTCGACCCGCAGCGCCGGCCACCAGGACCGATGTAGGAACACCGTCCCTTGTCTCTTAGAAACACCTGATCGCGAACGTGGGTGGGAATGTGCCGCGCCGCCTCCGGGGCATTCTCGTTCGTCCGCCGCTGTTGTGGAACCGGCGGTTTGTCGGCACCGCGCTGACGCGCTTTCGTCTTCTGGTTTCGCTGCTCGCGCCGCTCACGGCGCGCCGACGGATCGTGCTTCTCCAGAAAAGAGTCCATCGCGAGCTCGAACACCGGCTCGAACGAGGGATTCGGCGACAACCTGTGCGCGGCAAGCGACATGACCAGGTCGAACTTCTGCTTGAAGGCCTCGCTGGCGGTGAACCTGAACTCTTTGCGCGTCTCGAGGAGAGGACGCGCAGGGTCGCCACCCGCTTCCCCGGGACAAGCCGGCCGCTCGGCCGGAATGTCAGGAAGCTCACCGCTGTTACAGCGGTGGTTTTCTTGCCACTTGTCGTCGGATTCGGGTGACGGCTTTGTTGTGACGGGCGAGTCGGCGACGGTGCGTGCCGCGGCTGTCCCCATTGGAACGCGTACGACGACGGTCCGCAAGCGATCACCCGGTAGCGCGGCGCGGGCATCGTACTCCGCGACGATCGCCTCGACCTCGCGCTGGGACTTGTTCCGGACCCGGGAGAGAACGTCGTTCCGGTTCTCCGGAGTCAGGATCTTCGAGACTTGCGATAGGGTGCTCGGGTTCACTTCGTTCGCCTCCAACAGGGCGAACACATCTGGAAAGCGAGCCAGACAACGCGCGGCCCGGATGCGGAGGTTCGCGGCGGACTCGGAGTAGCGGAGCCCGCTTGTGCAGTACGCGAACATCGAGGAAAATCCCTCCTTCAAATGAAGCTGCCGCCGCTCGACTTCGTTCAAGTTCAGCAGCACGCTGAGCGTGACCGAACGCTCGCGGCGGGTGAGTTCGAGAGTGCGGGAGAGAATATCCTTGTCGGAAAGAGAACGAAGAAATACAGACATGAGCGCAACCTCCTTCGCGTTGATATGAACAACGAACCAGTGCGGGAGGAGCGCTGACAAAATCAATATAGCAATCTATGTTAACCAGTCAACATACAGGATGTGGTAGGCACGCGTGGTGTGACACAACGCACGAGCGCGAGTCGCGCGCGGACCCGCACACCACACGCGCGCTAGATCTCCTTCGTGTCCGGCTTCTTCGATTTCTTGAGGATCGCCTTCAGCGTCTCGTTCGCGTCGAGGTGCGCGAGCAGGAGCGCGACTTCCTCGCCGTCGATCGCAATGCCGTGGCAGTCGCGGCACACTTCGTAGCGGATTCCCATCGTCTCCTGGACGAACATGTCGCCGCCGCACTTGGGACACAGCAGCCAGTAGTGCACCCACAGCATCTTCTCGCGGCGCTTCGCGCGCTTCTTGTCGAGGCGCGCGCGGGTCCCGGTGAAAGACGCCGCGGGTGCGGTGCGGCCGCGCGGCTTCCTCGTCCTGGAACTCGGGGTGGAGGTGCGTTTAGGGGGCATGGTAGTGTGACGGGCATTCTGGCACCCCGCAACGCCAGTGTCAACGCATGACCCGCAGGAGAGACAGCCCGACGCCTTCCATCGCGCGCCAGCTGGCCGCGATGCGCCGCGCCGTCGGCGGAACCGCGCTTCCATCGGTTTCGGAGATCGCGCGGCGCGACCGCGATCCGTTTCGCATTCTGATCTCGACGCTCCTGAGTCTCCGGACCAAGGACGATGTCACCGAGGCGGCCTCGGCGCGGCTTTTTGCCCTGGCGGATTCCCCCGCGGCGCTCGCGCGTCTCGACCTGCGCAAGATCGAGCGCGCCATCTATCCGGCCGGTTTCTACCGCACCAAGGCGCGGACGGTTCGCGACATCTCCCGCCGGCTGGAAACGGAGTACGGTTCGCGCGTTCCCGACACGATCGACGAGCTGCTCGGCTTCAAAGGCGTGGGACGGAAGACGGCCGCGCTGGTGGTGTCGCTCGGCTACAACCGGCCCGCGATCTGCGTGGATACGCACGTGCATCGCATCTCGAACCGCCTGGGCTGGGTGAAGACGCGGACACCCGGCGAGACCGAGCGGGCCCTGATGCAGGCGGTTGCGAAGCGGCACTGGATCGGGATCAACGAGACCATGGTGTCCTTCGGACAGCAGGTGTGCGTCCCCCTCTCACCCCGCTGCTCGCTCTGTCCGCTGGAAGCCCGCTGTCCGCGGGTGGGAGTGACGCGCCGGCGCTGACTCGCGGACAGCGCTTGCGGGCGAGCCATTTATCGCGCAGGCGGAAACTGGCGAGACCGCGACGGGCTGCTGACCGACAGGACCCGCGCGGCCCGTCAGCCCCGCGCGGTCCGCTGCCGCGGCGTCCGACTGCGCCCTTCCGGCACCCGATTGCGGCGGGTGGGCCGACTCTGCTATCATGCCGCCTTCAACTCGAAAGGTACGATTCACCATGAAATTTCTACGCATTGCGGCCGTGCTGGCAGCCGCCGGGGCCTTGTCGTTCGGTTGTTCGAAGAAGAAGGAGAGCGCGGCGAACGCGTTCCCGGACTCCGTTCTGACCGACGAAGTCGTCGCCACCGTCAACGACGAGGCCATCCTCGGCAGTGATCTCAAGGTTCTTGCATACACCACCACGGCCGCGTCGCCGGACTCCCTGAAGAGCCCGGCGTTCAACACCCGGCTGCTCGATCAGATGATCGACCGCGTTGTGTTCTCCCAGGAGGCAGTGGCCGCGGGCGTCACCGTGGCCGACACCCTCGTGGAGAAGATGCTCGTGCAGTTCATCACGCAGTTCGGCGGAGAGGAGCGGGTGGGAACGATGCTCGCGGACATGGGACTGAAGCGCGAGCACGTCGCGAAGTCGTTCCACCGCGACATGGTCATCCGCGAGTACGTGCAGAGCGAGGTGGAGCCCTCGATCGTGGTCGAAGAGGCCGACAGTCGCGCCTATTACGACCAGAACCAGACGTCCTTCGCGGCGGTGGACAGTGTGCGCGCGCGGCACATCATCCTGCTGTTCCGCCCGGACGACACGCCGGACGTGCGCGAGGAGCGCCGCCAGCAGATCACCGAGATCCAGAAGCGCGCGAAGGCCGGCGAGGATTTCACCCGGCTGGCGCGGCAGTTCTCGCAGGACGGCGCCGCGCAGAACGGCGGAGACCTGGGCTACTTCCCGCGCGAGATGATGGTGAAGCCGTTCTCGGACGTCGCGTTCTCGCTCAAGAAGGGGCAAATCAGCGACGTCGTCGAGACGCAGTTCGGCTTCCACGTCATCCAGTGCGTCGACAGGAAGACGGCGCACAAGGTCACGTACGAGGAAGCCCGGCCGCGCGTCGAGACCATGCTGCGGCAGCGCGCGCTCGGCACGGAGCTGCAAAATCGGTTGAAACGGGACCGCGACGCAGCGATAATCGTGCGGAACTACGAAGCGGGGGCGTGACGGGCGATTAGCTCAGTTGGCTAGAGCGCTTCCTTCACACGGAAGAGGTCACAGGTTCAAGTCCTGTATCGCCCACCATTCACAGCGGCCACGGTGTTCATTCGCCGTGGCCGTTTTTCATTGCGGCCCGCCGGATGCGCCCGGCGCCAACGGAAGCCCCTGTTCCATGTACGCTTCGAGGAGCCGGGCCTTCTCCAGGATGTCGGGGTCGCGCTCGTGCGATAGCAGCACGGTCAGGAACGCCTTCGCCTGGTCGAACTTCCCCAGCCGCGCATGGATGTAGGCGGCGGCGTACATGGCCGCCGAGTTGTCGGGCGCATACGCCACCACCTCCATGATCGTGCGGCGCGCGTCCTCGAATCGCTCGAGGTCCATATACACGTCGGCCAGCGCGAGGCGTGCCCGGGTGAACTGCGGCGCGCCGTTCACGCTCGATCGTAGGCGCCGGAGCGCCGTCTCGAAATCGCCGCGGCTGCGCGCGCCCAGGCCCGCCGTGAAGTTGTAGAGCAGCATGTTGATGTTCTGATTGAACGCCTCCAGCGACCCTCCCGACGTCCGCAGCAGGGAGCTCTGGTAGACCGGCGGGTGATCGGTGAGGAAGACCGTCTCCGGCCCGTCGGTCACCTTGAACAGGCGGTAATGGTCGTTCTCATACTGCAGCGTGAAGAAGCGCAGCGACTCCGGAACGAAGTGCATCTGGAACGCGACAGCCGTGGGATCGAGCGTTTCCACCGCGGCGAGGTAGCGCGGCGAGTAGCGGCCCGCGTCGAGGAGGACGTCGATCGAGTAGATGACGTAGTCGACGCCGAAATCGCGGCACGTCCGGTGGAAAGCCTCCTCACCGCCGTACAACGCCCGCGCGAGAGACACGTGCCTGGCTGCCGCGGCCGGAGAATTGCCCGCGGGGAGGAGAACCGCGGTCCGGCCCGAGAAGGCGAGCAGCAACCCCGAGAGTTCTTCCGGCGCGAGGATCGACTCGCGCACGGATGTTCGCGCGGAGACGAAGCGCACGAGCTCGCGGTCGGTATTCTCGGTGCTGATCCAGACGAACGCGTCCGGGTCCCGCCCGGCGACGCCGAGCGCGCGCGCGACCTGATAGACGGCGTCGGGCCCTTTCTCGCGGAACGCGACCCCGGCGAACACGCAGTAGAAACCGAGCGCGAGGAGCGGCACGCGGATCCTGACGTCCCGCGCCATGGAGCGCGCGCCGCCTGCGACCACCGGGATCATGGCCAGCGCGGCCGCGGGGAGGGCGCTGCGATCGACCAGCGCGATGCCGGCGGCGACGAGCGCCACGGCGCAGGCCGCGGCGAACGCGCGTCCGCGCGCGCGGCACTCCGCATGGATGACCGTCGCTGCGGCGAAGAACGCCATGGGCAGAAAGAGCCCGATGGAAGCCCCCGGTGTCAGCGGCGCATGATCCAGGGACCACACGTGGCGCATCCAGTCGGAGAGCGCGTTCGCGTCCGCGGGACGCTCGACGAGGAAGCGCGCGCGCGTCGCGAGGTACCGCAGCGTCGGGAAGGATTCACCCGACGTGAGATGGGGGAGCGTTGCCAGTGCCGCCGCCACCGCGACGGCGTGCGCCGCCACGACGGCGATGCGAGCGCGCCGCGGAAGCGGCCGCCACAATGCGACGCCGGCCACCCACAGCGCGAGCACCACGCCCGCCCCGTCCCACACCGCCAGCAGGGCGAATGCGGCCGTCGCGGAGATGAGTGCGCCCGCGATCAGGCCCGCACGCGACGCCGCCCCGAGCGCGCGCATGACGACGAGCGCGTGCAGGCTCCCCACGAGTGCGGCCACCATGACGTGCTCGTACTGCCGGCCGTTGGTGGCGGCCACCAGCGGCGGGAGGAACGCCACCAGCGCCGCGGCCAGGAGCCCCGACGCCTGACAGTCCCACAGACGCCGCGCGATTCCGTACGCGGTGAAGACGCACAGCGCCGACAGGATCAGCACGAAACGACGCGTGACCGTGCGCGGATCGGCTTCGGTGAAGAAGTGCGCCGCGCGCATCGTCCAACCCAGGACCAGCTCCGAACCCTGCGGAGCCACGCGCACGGGGGTGTACCCGTCGGGGTGGTTCGCCTTCGGGTCCGGCGCGCGCAGCGAGACGCCGTCCGCGATCCCCGCCGCGTGCCGATGGTTCATCGCGGAGACGCCCTTGAAGTAGGGCGAGTCCGTGCGGCTCGTGGTGGCCACGCGGGCCGCGATGGCGGTGAGGAGCAGGCCGATCAGTATGATGAAAACGGCGATTTTCGGAAGCTTCATGACCCCGCCCTGTGAGTGCTCCTACAGACCCGTGGGCGCGGACACGAACGTCCCCGCGACTCCGAAGCGCCCGCGCACATGGTGTTCCAGTGCGCGCAGGCCCACGGTCTCGGTGGCGTAGTGCCCCGCGAACACGAGGTTGATGCCGGCCTCCCGGGCGGGGTGAAAGGCGGCGTGTGACGTTTCCCCGGTGAGCAGCGTGTCACAGCCGGCGCGCGCGGCTTCCTCGGCGGCGGCGGCGCCGCCGCCGGACACGATGCCGACCTTCTTCACGGACTCCGGCCCGAAGGCGAGCACGGAGACGTCGCTCTCCAGGTGGCGGCCGACGGCGGTGACGAACGCATCGCGCTTCTGAGCCCTGGGGAGCGCGGCGATCACACCCACCTCGACGCCGCGATACGACGCGAACGGCCGCTCCACCCTTGCGCCGAGGATGCGCGCCAGCTCCACGTTGTTGCCTACCTCGGGATGGCAGTCCAGCGGGAGGTGCGCCGCGTAGAGAGAGACGTTGTTCTTGATCAGCGCCGAGACGCGCCGGTGCAGGTTGCCGACGATCTGCTCGTGTTTGCCCCACCACAGGCCGTGGTGGACGATGAGCATGTCGGCGTCCGCGCGCGTCGCGGCCTTGATGGTCTGCAGGGACGCGTCGACGGCGTACGCGACGAGCTTTACCTGGTCCGCGCCCTGCACCTGCAGCCCGTTGGGGGAGGCGTCGGGGATCTCGGCGACGCGAAGGAATCGGTCCAGGTGGGCGGCCAGTTCGTCGCGCGCAATGGTCTTCGCCATGTAGCCCTTGTTCCTACTTGAGGCGGTCGTAGCCGCGCAGGCGGGTGTACAGGGTGGGCTTGGTGATGCCGAGCAGGCCGGCGGCCCGGCTCTTGTTGTCGGTGTGTTCGGCCATCTTGCTTGCGAGCAACGCTTCCACCTGGGGCATGAGCGGGTTCGATTCCGAGTACCCGCCGCTTTCCACCATCTGCCGCGCCAGCTGCTCCAGCGACTGCC
>DASTOO010000098.1:0-6931 GCA_035762505.1 Candidatus Krumholzibacteriia bacterium | reverse complement strand
GAGGGGTTCACGTGGGAGACGAAGAATCGCGAGCGCGACACCGCGGTGGCGTGGAAGACCTGGGAGGCTTGTCGCGAGGCGATCGAGAAGAACGAGCACGACCTCCTCGTCTTCGACGAGATCAACAACGCGATCCACTACGGGTATCTCGATATCGCGCCCGTGCTCGCCGCACTGCACGCGAAGCCGAAGGACATGCACGTGATCCTGACCGGCCGCGACGCCCACCCGGATCTCATCGCGTTCGCCGACCTCGTCACGGAGATGCGCGAGATCAAGCACCCCTTCCACCGCGGCATCTACGCGCAGCGCGGGATCGAGTACTGACTCGGAAACCGAACGGGCGGCGACCCGGAAGCCACCGCCCGTGTACCCTGGCCGATGAACCCCGCTGCGCCTAGAACAGCGCGTAGATGAACGGGGCCAGCGCCGATCCTTCCGTGAAGACGATCAGAACGCCGAGCAGCAGGAGAAAGATCATGATCGGGCCGAGCCACCACTTCTTGCGGATCCGCATGAACATCCAGAGCTCGCCGAAGATGCCGAAGCGAGCCTTCATGTCTTTCATCATACCCATGTGCGAAGTCACTCCTGAGGTGTAAGGCCGGTCCGAGAAAACGGGTGCCGGCGCCTTCCTGAGGGCGCCGGGAAGGTTCGATTATACTCTACCCGTCGGGCTCCTGTCCATCGGGGCGGCGGGCCGTCCCAACGGGGCGCGCCCGCGGGGAGCAAGGGAGGAATCATGGAACTCGGAATCAAGGGCCGGTCGGCCATCGTCGCCGCCGCGAGCCAGGGGTTGGGGTACGCCTGCGCACTGGAGCTGGCGCGCGAGGGGGCGTCGGTCGTGATCTGCTCGCGTGACCGCGCGCGCGTCACCGACGCGGCGCGGCGCATTCGCGCGGAGGTCCCCAGCGCCACGGTACGCGCATCGGTGGTGGATCTCTCCAGGGAGGCGGAATGCACGCAGTTCGTGAACGACGCCGTGGAGGCCCTCGGAAAACTGGACATTCTCGTAACCAACTCCGGGGGACCGACGCCGGGATCGTTCGACGAAGTGACGCTGAACGACGTTCGTCGCGGCGTCGACACGACCCTGATGAGCGCACTCACCCTCATGAGCGCCGCGATTCCGCACCTGCGCGCGAACCGCTGGGGGCGGATCGTGAACATCCTCTCCTCCACGGTGAAGCAGCCGCGCGTGAGCCTGCTCGTATCGAATACGATGCGGCCGGGTGTCCTGGGCTTCTCGAAGTCGATCTCCCTGGAACTCGCCGCGCAGGGAATCACGGTGAACAACGTGGCACCGGGTTTCACGAAGACGGAGCGGCTGGACGAGCTCGCGGATCACTTGGCGAAGACGCAGAACATCGATCCGAAGTCGGTCTTCGCGGAGTGGGAGAGGACCATCCCCGCCCGGCGCCTCGGCCGCCCGGAGGAGCTGGCCGCCGTGGTCGCGTTCCTGTGCTCGGAGCGCGCCAGCTACGTCACCGGGGCCACAATCCAGGTGGACGGCGGGGCGACTCAGGGGCTGCTGTAGGACCCGCGCGGCCTAAGCAGTCGAGACGGGTCGGGCTTTCTGCTCCTGCAGATGCCGGATCGTGGCGCGCATCCACTCGGCCTGCTCCGTGTGGTGGATCGCGACGCCCACATTCTCCGCGAACACCTGCAGCGCGCGCATGTCTTCGTTGTCGAACTCCGTGCGCTTGCTGCGCGAGCTGACATTGATCACGCCCACCAGCTCGTCGCGGAGGATGATCGGCACCACCATCGCGGCCGAGAGGTCCTTCTGCTTGAATTCCACGTTGGGATAATCCGCCGGCTTGCCGCCCGGGAGAATGAGCAGCGGTTCGCGGCGCAGTCCCACCCAGCCCGCAATGCCGACGCCGAGCTTCTGCTTGGTGCCGATGATGCCATCCGGCACGAACTTGCCGCTCGCGGCGCGCACTTCCAGCGACTCGCTGTCCTTGTCGAAGATCATGAGCGACGCCTGGTGACAGGCGAAGACGTCCACGCACGTATCCGTGACGCCCTTGAAGACCGCCACCAGGTCATTCTGCGCGACCATCATTTTGCTCACGTTGAGGAGCGCGTACACCCGCGCCGCGTGTTTCTCCGCCCGCTCTGCGATCTCCCGCTGCGCCGCCTGGTACTGCTCCCACAGACGAAGTAGATCCCGGCGCTGGAGCACGAGCCCGCCGATCACGAGCACCGAGCTCGCCGCGATGACAAAGAATGCCTGCTGGGCGTTGGCCAGGAGGTCCAGCGGATCGAACTTCGACGCGAGCGTGGGCAGCGAAAAGTACAGACCGATCGCGCCGATGGCGCCGACCGTGACCATGACGAACCAGTTCAGGTACGTCCCGTGATGGATGTGTTTGCGGACCAAAGACATGACTCCCCCTCCGGCGCCCGTGCTCCGGGCGCAGTGCGACGGGGCCTGAGCCGCAAGTTATGTGCCACCATCACGGTAAGGCTTGCGCTGCTTCCGCGCGTGCCGGGGGCGGCAGAATCTACCCCTTCCGCCGGCGCGGGTTGCAGTTTTCAGGAGCGGCGTTGCGGAGCGCGTCGCGGGGCGGCTAGGGCAGCGTAATCGTGACGAGGCGGATCTCGAACAGCCTGGGCCAGAGCTTGCCGGTCACGAAGAGGCGCTCGCCCGCCGCGTCCCAGGCGATGCCGTTGAGGACGTCCGGCGGGTTGAAGAGGATGCCGGAAAGGTCGACGCGCCCACGCAGGCGGCCCGTCGCGGGGTTGATGATGACGATGCGCGGGGTCAACTCGAAGAGGTTGGCGTAGACGGAGCCGTCGATGTACTCGAGCTCATTCAGATTGATCACGGGCCCGTCGTCGTCGTGCACCGTCACGCGCCCGACTTCGGCGAAGGTCTGCAGGTGCCGGAAATAAAGCGTCGACGTCCCGTCGCTCATGATGAAGCGCGTGCCGTCGTGCGTGAGGCCCCACCCCTCGGTGGAATAGGCGTACATGCCGATGGAGTCGAAGCTCGCGGCGTCGTACACCCAGGCGATCTGCTCCGTCCAGGTCAGCTGCACGATGCGGTCCCCGACGCGGGTGACGCCCTCGCCGAACACCGGCAGGGGCCCCTTGTCGGGCGGGATGCGCTTCAGCAGGACGACGCCCGTCTCGAGATCGACGCGACGCAGCGACGACTCGCCGTTGCGGTACCCGGTGCCCTCGACGAGCACGCTGTCGTCCCAGATGAGTCCCTGGGTGAACGCCTCGGGGTCGTGCGGGTACTCGTTCACCACCTGATAGGTGTAGGCGACGATGGTCGTGTCTTCCGGGGGCGGAGGAGGGACGGGGCCGACCGTCTCGTCGTCATCGCAGGCGAGCGCGATCGCGGCCAGGCCGAAAAGGAGAGACGCAACGGTGATGCGGTGAGTCATGGGCAACGCGTCCGGGGGCGGAAGGATTATAGCACGGCCTGACGGCCGTGGCTTACACGTCGGGCCGGTAGGTGCCCGCGATCATCTCCCGAAACACGCGCAGCGACGTGCGCGCGGTGATGGTGTAGCGCGCGATCTCGAAAGACTCCGTGTCCGCCGTGACCGGGGTGGAGGAAAGCCTCTCGTTGGCGCCCAGGCGGAGCGAGAGGGTCCGGGTGAAGCCCGCCTCGTACGCCACGCGGTCGACGCGAGGATTCCCGAAGCCGTACGGCCACGCGAGGTACGCCGGGGTACGGCCGATGTGGGTGCGGATCGCGTCGCGCGACTTCGTGAGGTCGTCGCGCACGAGGTCCTCCCAACTCGTCACGCCCTCGACCGGTCGTCCCGGCTCGGTGGCGGCGAGGAATACAGGGCGGGCGGCGCTCCCCTGGTTGACCTTGTAGTGCAGATCGTGCGTGTGCGACTGGATGTCGAACACGCCGCTATGGTACATCTCGCGGAGACGAGACCAGTCGAGCACGCGTACCTCGCCCCAGCGCGAGCCGACGCGCCCCGTCACCACGAACACGGTGGCGCGCAGGCCGAGGCGTTTCAGAACGGGAAACGCGTAGTCGTACACGCTCTCATCGGCGTCGTCGAAGGTGATCGCGACCGCGTTGGGTGGAAGGTCGCGCAGCCCCATCTGCCACTCGTTCAACTCGTCGAGCGTCACCGTGTGATACCCGCGCTGCACGAGATACTCCATCTGCCGCTCGAAGCCGCGGGCGCTCGTCGTCCACAGCTCCGAGTCGTCCAGCAGCGGAAGACTCAGCACGACGTATCCGAACACGCGCACGAGCCGGACGGGGCCCGACTTTCCGCGGATGTAGTGATAACAGAGGACGGGGACGTTCCGCGTGTTCGCGGAAACGGCGCTGGAGTCCGCACGCGCGCGGTCCGGCCGGAAGCGCTGGCCGGCGTTGCGACCGGTGCTCACCATGCCGCCCACGGTGAGCGCGATGGCGATCACCGCGACGACGGTGAGGGCGAATGCGATGGCAGCGTCGCGGCGGGTCAACGGAGACATGGCCTTACTTCCAATGGCGGTAATCCACGGTGATGTAGAACCCGTCCGCCTGGTAGCCCTCGCGCGTCGAGAGGCGTGACTCGGAGGTGTAGCCTCCCACGGTGAGGCCGAGACCGCGCCACACGGCCCAGGAGACCGACGCACTCGCGGAGCCGGCGGTGAACCAGTCGCCGCCGTTCTCCTTCTCGAGCGCGATGCGGCCCGCGACATTGGCGCGCACGCGCGACGAGAGTCGCATCTCGAGCGCCAGGTCCTGGTACAGGCTCAGGTACTGGCGCGGATCGTAGTAGCCGTTGTCCCTGGTCTCGTCGAACCCGAACCCCGCGAAGCCCGTCGTCGACGTGAAGCGGTTCTGGAAGCCGGGGAGGCGCCAGAACGGCTGCCACGCGAGGCGGGTCTCGGCGCCGATGCGGTTGTTCACGTCGCTGTACCAGGCCGCTTCCAGTGTCGTGATCCACATCGTGTTGGTATTGAAGCGCAGATCGAGACCGCCGGACAGCTCGGTGAGGGAGATGCCGCGGAAGATGGCGTCGGGGTTCTGCAGCGAGCCGTGGAAGAGCCCCACGTCGATGCGCGTCCAGTCGTGCGGCAGGAACGTCACGAAGCCGTCGAAGGTGAACAGGTTGAACTCGTCCTGCCAGTACGACTCGGGTCCCAGCGCCGCGCGATCGAACGAGTTCCACTGGTAACCCGCCGCCGCGGTGAGCCCCACGTACTCGTTGAAGCGCGTCTCGAGCACGGCGGCGAGCCAGTCGCGCGACACGTCGGGGCGCGCGGGCTGCTGGTAGCCCGCGTGTCCGTACTCGCCGGAAACGCGCGTGGCGTCGCCGGCGCCCGTGCCGAGCCGCAGGGTGTGCGTGCGGCGCTCGATGTCGTCGCTGTCGGTGTTGTGGTCGAAGGTGTAGGTGACGCCGGGCGCGCGATCGCGCTCGATGTCGCGCTCCAGCGACGCGAGCGCCGGCGTGCGTTCGCCGTCCGCGACGACCTCGCGCGCCCAGTCGGGACGCCCGCCCCAGTAGTAGGCGCGCGCGAGTCCCTCGCGCGCCTCGGCGTTGCCGGGATGCCGGTCGAGGATGTCGCCGTAGAGCCACGTCGCCTCGCGGTTTCGACCCGACCAGTTGGCCACCTGCGCGCGGCCGAGGAGCGCGTCCAGGTTGTCGGGGTCGTCGGCCAGGACGTCGTTGTAGAGCTTCTCCGCCCGGCCGTGGTCGTCGTTCCAGCTCGTGAGGCGCGCCACACCGAGGCGCGCTTCGACGTGATCGGGATCGTGCTCGAGCTGCTTGCGGAACCAGAGCATCGACGAGTCGGGCTGGTCGGACCACATGTACTGATGGCCCAGCTCGACGGCCAGCTCCTCTTCCAGCGGCGGATAGAGCGCGATGGCCCGGCGGTAGTACCGGATGGCCTCCGCGTGACGGTCGCTGTGTGCGGCCGCGCGCGCGCTGTCCCGCGCGGCGAGGCCCCGGGGCAGGTTCTCCGCGAGCACCGGATCGGGGAGCGCCACCCGCGCCGTGTCGGCGGGCGTGGCCGCAGCCGGTGAGGCGGCGAGCACGAGCGCGATCAGGGCGATGATCGAGGCACGCAAGCTCACAGGCCCCTCACCGGCTTCCAGCGCACCGGCTCCGCCTTTCGCATGCCGAGCATGGCGCGCGGCGTTGCGATCGACGTGACGATGGCCATGATGATCCAGTACATGAGCGGATAGAACACCGCCGTGAAATAATAGAGCGGGATGCGCCGGTCATAGCGCCGGTCGAGCAGCACGCCGGTGAGGAGCTGGAGGAGGCACATGGTGCCGATCAACATACCCCACCAGTTCGGGATGGGAGAAGCACCGACCGGGGGATAGCCGATCGCGTAGCAGAATATCCACAACGACGTCAGCACGACGAAGCAGTACGCCCACGCGATCGAGAGCCACGATTCGATCACCAGCGGCCACAGGCGCCGCCGCTTCCAGGTCATGGCGGCGCCGCCGTGGCGCCGCAGCACCTGCGCGAGCCCCCGCGCCCAGCGCAGGCGCTGCCGCCACAGGCCGCGCAGCGTCGCCGGCACGCGCATCCACACCACCGCGCGCGGCTCGTAGCGGATGTCCCACGAACGGAGCTGGAGCCTCCAGGAGAGGTCGATGTCCTCGGTGGCCATGTCGGGGCTGTAGAGGCCGGCGTCGAACAGGGCGTTGCGGTGGAAGGCGCCCACGACGCCGCTCATCGTGAGGATGCGCCCCCACACGCGCTGCGCGCGCCGCTGCAGCGAGATGATGGCGGTGAACTCGATCGCCTGCAGCTTGGAGAGGAGTGTGTCGCGGTTGAACACACGCGGATTTCCCGTGACCGCGCCGACGCGCGGGTGCTTGAAGTGCGGCGCCACGAAGCGCAGGATGTTCGGATCGGGGATCGCGTCCGCGTCCATGATGAGGACGATCTCGCCCGCGGCGCAGCGCAGACCGTCGTTCAGCGCCATC
>DASTOO010000097.1:0-3658 GCA_035762505.1 Candidatus Krumholzibacteriia bacterium | reverse complement strand
TCCTGAGCGTGTACTTGACCACGAACGTCCCCGGCGTGTCCTGGTTGCTTTCGGTGTAGTGCCCCTGGAACGTCTGCTCGCCGGAGATCTTTCCCGCCGCCGGATCGATCTTGCCGCGGAGGAGCATGGCGCCGCCCTGCGCGCCGTTCGCGCCTTGGTCCAGCGCGAGGCCGCTCGGAAAGAGATCGAACGGAACGTCGCTGGTCTTCCGATCCTCGTCCGGCGCCTTGCCCTGGTACGTCGTGACCGCGACGATCTCCTGCTGCGCCGTCGCGCTCGCCGCGTTGAAGGTGTACGGCAGCGCCAGCGTGTAGGTCTTCTCGGCCGTGTCCATTTCGAGGAAGATCGCGCCGAAGCCGCCCACGAGCACCTGGCCGGCGCCCTGGAGGGTCGTGGTCACCGTCAGGTCGAACGTTTCGCCCATCTCGTCGGTGAGGTTCCTGCCGGTCTCGACACGGGTGTAGTCGATGCGGAAGGGGCTCGACGGCTTCGAATCCGCCGCGATCTCTTCGTCGGTCGCGTCTTCTTCCAGGCCGGCGCCGCCCACCATCCAGTTGGCAGTGTGGTCCATCATCGACATCATCTTCGTCGCCATCTTCTGCTGGTCGGCCACTGAAGGCTTGGAGCCGTCCGCGGTTCCCATCATCGTGGTGATCGAAAGCGCCCCCGGCCCGCCGCTGCGGAGGTTCAGCTTCTCCGTGTCGGAGAAGACGCGCTCCAGCTTCGACGTGAACGGCATCGCCCCCCACCCCCCGGGAGTGGTTCCGCTGTGGCTCGACGTGAACGACACCTCGTACTCGAGGTACCAGACGGGGGCGTTCAGGAACTCCTCGGCGGTGCTCGCGACGGCCGCCGCGACCGGCGCGACGAGGGAAAACACGAGGGCGATCAACAGCACAGGCGCCACGGGGACGAAGCGGTTCATGGGTCCTCCTTAACAGGGTCACCCGATTGGATGCTCCCGGAGGCGGGTTGTCACATGGATTCGCCCCGCGACGCCGCGAAAAAGGGAGAATCCCGCACCGTTCGTTGGACACCCCGGACAGGATTGCGTAAGCTGCAGCTTCACGTCCGGCGCGGCGAGGGGCACTCGCCCGCCGGATGGTCTCGGAACAAAACGAAGGGGGCACGTGCATGAAATCGAAACTCGCGACCGGGTTGAGGGGCATCCTCATCCTGGCCGCCGCGGTGACGATGTGGGCGGGCGCTGCACACGCGCAGGGCAAGAAACCCAACATCCTCGTCATCTGGGGAGACGACATCGGTCAGTTCAACATCAGCGCTTACAACATGGGTATGATGGGCTACCGCACACCCAACATCGACCGCATCGCCAGTGAAGGAGCGCTGTTCACGGACTGGTACGGGCAGCAGAGCTGCACCGCCGGCCGCGCGGCGTTTGTCACCGGGCAGTCGCCCATCCGCACCGGGCTCACCAAGGTGGGCCTGCCGGGGGCGCCCGAGGGCATGAAGAAGGAAGACCCGACCATCGCGACGCTGCTCAAGGCGCAGGGCTACATGACCGGGCAATTCGGCAAGAACCACCTCGGCGACCGCGACGAGATGCTGCCCACCGCGCACGGGTTCGACGAGTTCTTCGGGAACCTCTACCACCTGAACGCGGAGGAAGAGCCGGAGCATCCGGACTACCCGAAGGATCCGGCCTTCAAGAAGAAGTTCGGCCCCCGCGGCGTCATCCACAGCTTTGCCGGGGGCGAGATCACCGACACCGGTCCGCTGACGAAGAAGCGCATGGAGACGATCGACGACGAGGTCACCGCCAGGGCGCTCGACTTCATGGAACGCGCCCAGAAGGAGGACAAGCCGTTCTTCATCTGGTGGAACTCCACCCGCATGCATATCTTCACCCACCTCAAGGCGGAGTCGGCCGGGAAGACCGGCTTCGGCACCTACGCCGACGGCATGGTCGAGCACGACGCCCACGTGGGTCAGGTGCTCGCCAGACTCAAGGAACTCGGACTCGACGAGAACACCATCGTGATGTATTCCACCGACAACGGCTCGGAATCCTTCTCCTGGCCCGACGGCGGCACCACGATGTTTCGCGGCGAGAAGAACACGCAGTGGGAAGGCGGCTACCGCGTGCCGTGCGCGATCCGCTGGCCCGGGGTCATCAAGCCGGGCACGATCATCAATGAGGTCGGCGCACACGAGGACATGCTCACCACGCTGCTCGCCGCGGCCGGCGACACCAGCGCCAGGGAAGACCTGTTGAAGGGTCGCAAGATCGGGAAGACGACCTACAAGGTCCACCTCGACGGCTACAACCTGCTGCCCGCGCTCAAGGGCGAGGGCACGTGGCCGCGTAAGGAGTTCATCTACTGGACCGACGACGGCAGCGTGGCGGCGTTGCGCTACGGCAACTGGAAGATCACGTTTCTCCGGCAGGACGCGCACGGCCTGCACGTCTGGCAGGAGCCGTTCGTGGCGCTGCGCGCCCCGATGTTGACCAACCTGCGCATGGACCCCTTCGAGCTCGCCCATGAGATCGGCATGGACTACGACCGCTGGTTCGCCGAACGCATGTTCGTGATTGCGCCTGCCGGCGCCTACGTGGCCCAGTGGCTGCAGAGCTTCCGCGAGTTCCCGCCGCGCCAGAAGCCGGGCAGCTTCAACCTCGATAACGTCATGGAAGCGGTAATGACACCGCACCCCGGCGGCCACTAGCCCGCAGACGTAAGCGAGGGCCGCATCCGTGGACAACGGGTGCGGCCCTTTTGGGTTGGCCCGGCCCGCGGGCGATGGGGCCGGCGACGCCCTTGTGAAATAAGTGCTTACTGCCGTAGGGGCACCAACACTAATTGGTTGACATACCAAGTTATGTTGGTATAATTACCAGCATGCTCACCACCCGCCAACCCCGGCTGTTCGGCAGCCGCCGGCGCACCGAAGTCCTGATAACGGTCGCGCTTCTGGGGGAGACCTTCCCCAGCGAGCTTGCGCGTTTGCTGAACGCGCCGCTCTATTCTGTCCAGAACATTGTCGCGGCGCTTGACCGGGAGGGAGTTCTGGCGAGCCGCATCTCGGGCCGGGCGCGAGTCGTCTCCCTGGATCCCCGCTACTTTGCGTTCCGGGAACTCGAGAACCTGCTCCTCAAACTCGCCGAGGGGGAACCCGAACTCCGCGCGGCCGCATCCGCCCGTCGTTCGCGCCCGAGGCGGGCGGGCGGGCCCTTGTGAAGGTAACCCGCGACAGCAGCCTCCGGGACGTGGCGTTCGTGGTTTGCACCGCGCTGCACAGGGGTGGTATCGAGGCAGTACTCACCGGCGGGAGCGCGGCGACGGTCTACGCGCCGCAGGCGTATCAATCCCATGACATCGACTTCATAGTGACGTTCCACAAGCGTGAGTCCGACGCGCGGAACATACTGGTCTCGCTGGGTTACCGCGAGGTACGTGATCATTACGAGCACGCGGACAGCGAACTCATTCTCGAGTTTCCGCAGGGTCCGCTCGCGGTCGGCGGAGAGTTGATCCGGGAGTGGGACACCTTGCATGAGCGGGAGACGATGCTTCACATCATCAAGCCCACGGATTCATGTCGCGACCGGCTGGCGGGATTCCTGTTCTGGAACGATCGCGGATCTCTCGACCAGGCAGTTGCGGTGGCGAGAGCCCGCCGGGACGACGTTGACATG
>DASTOO010000096.1:0-2034 GCA_035762505.1 Candidatus Krumholzibacteriia bacterium | reverse complement strand
GGTCTCATGCTGGAACGATCGCTGCGCGAAGGCGCCGTGCTGTACACGAGCATGGTGGAGAGCTTCGAGTACCTCTGGGAGTTCTACTTTCCGTCGCTGCTCCTGTTCGCGCTGAGTTTTCCCACCGAGAACCGGGTGCTCAACCGCTACCCCGCGATCGGTTTCGTGATCTTCCTCCCCTATGTGTTCCACCTCGCGGCGATGATGTTCGGCGACCGCATGCTGGAGCAGCTCTCGCGCATCCCCGACACCATCGCGACGGAGAGGGACTTCGGCGTCGGCCCGCGCGAGCTCACGCTGACCGGCTTCGACGCCGTGCTGGGCGCGGTGGTGCGCATGCTGGAGCGTGTGCATCGCAACCTCTTCGCGATCGTCAATATCGTCTATTCGCTGGTCGCGCTCGACATCCTGCATCGCAGCCAGCGCGGGCTCGCGAACCCGCGCCTCGCGCGCCAGCTGCGCGCGGTGGCGCTGGGCGTCCTGCTGAGTGTCATCCTCTACGCCGTCGCCAAGGTGATGCTGCTTACGCACTTCGCGGTGATCCCGGACAACCTGGGTCTGGCGCTGCTCAACCTCTCCCTCGTCGCGAGCGGCAGCGCCATCGCCTACGCCGTGATCCGCCACCAGTTCCTGGGCGTGCGCCACGTGCTGCAGCGGTCGGCGCTGTACGGCGTCGTGGCGACGATTTTCGCCGCGCTCTACATGGTCGTGGTGCGGCCCGTCACGATCTTTTTCGGCCAGTACAGCGCCGGCGGGCGCGAGGCGTTCGAGACCGGGTTCGTGATCCTGGTGGTGATCGCTTTCCAGCCCGCGCTGGAGCGCGCCGAGTCGGTGCTCGAGCACGCGCTGGCGCGCGGGCGCGGAGGACTGGCGCAGCGGTTCAAACGCGTGGGCGACGGCGTCGCCGCGGCCACCACGCGCGAGGCTCTCGACCTCACCGTGACGCGCGGGCTGCGCGAAGTGCTCGAGGCGTCGGATGCGCGGCTGGTGCTCGTTTCGAACGGCGGCGATCCGGTGGCGGCGGCCCTGCAGGAGATCGGGGAGCCGGTGCGCCGCCGCGACCTGATCCCGGCGGGCGAGCCGCGCAGGGGCCTGTGGAAGCGCCGCAAGGGCGGGGCGCGCGCGCGCGGCGCGGTTCCGCGCCCGACGGTCGCGCCCGATCTGCTGCCGGCCGGCGTGGATATCTTCGTGCCGGTGATCCAGGACCGCGCGTGTGTGGCGTACGTGACACTCGCGGAGAAGGTGTACGGGCTCACCTACGGCGCCGAGGAGCTCGGTCACCTGGCGGTGCTCTCGACGCAGATCGGCGCGGCGTTCCAGAACATCCGCCTGCTCGCGGAGAGTGTCGATCGTCAGGTGTTCGAAGAAGAGCTGAAGATCGCGCGCAAGATCCAGATGCAGATGCTCCCCAGCGGGCCGCCCGCGCTGGACGGCTTCGACCTGTTCGGGGTCACCGTGCCGAGCCGCCAGGTGGGGGGCGACTACTACGACTTCGTCCTCGTCGACGGGCGCTGGCTCGTGATCGTGGTGGCCGACGTTTCCGGAAAGGGAATCCCGGCTTCGATCCTCACTGCGACGCTGCAGGCCACCGTGCGCACCAACACCGACGCGCAGACGCATCCGCGCGACATGATGGCGCGGTTGAACCGCCTGCTGTACCGAAACACCAGTGCCGCGGAATTCGCGACGGTGTTCTACGCGCTGCTCGACACGGAAACGGGCACGGTGCGCTTCACCAACGCGGGCCACGAGTTTCCCTTCCTGCTCACGGACGGCAGTGCCAGCCTGGTCGACGAGGAGCCCGACGGGTGGCTGTTGCAGATCTTCACCGAGACGGTCACCGACCGGCCCACCGTGTTCTTCGAGATCATCCAGCGGGAGGGCGCCAAGGGGTTCGGGGCGGGCAACTTCAAGGCCCTCTTCCAGGCCATCGAGCGCGAGCAGGCCCGCCGCGGGAACCTGTGACCGGGAGCGGCCCGGGTCGCCGGGGGCGGTTCGGGGGCTTCCTAGGATGCGGGGATGGCCCGCCCGTTC
>DASTOO010000095.1:0-21315 GCA_035762505.1 Candidatus Krumholzibacteriia bacterium | reverse complement strand
CCGGCTTCATGCGCATTCTCGACGGCGAGCTGCTCGAGCGCTACGCAGGACGGATCGTCAACGTTCATCCGTCGTTGCTTCCGAGTTTCCGCGGACTCAGCGCGCAGCGGCAGGCGCTGGAGCACGGGGTCAAGGTGGCGGGCTGCACCGTACACTTCGTGGATGCCTCGCTGGACGGGGGACCGATCGTTCTGCAGGCCGCGGTCCCGGTGCTCGACGGCGACGACGTCGACGCCCTGCGCGCGCGCATCCTCGCCGAGGAGCACCGCATCCTCGTCCGTGCGGTGGAGTTGTTTGCGCGGGGTCTCCTTCGGGTGGAGGGGCGGCGCGTCCTCGGGACGGATCCGGCGGGGTTCGACTCCGGAACAACGCCAACGGCGCCATCACGGCGCGACGAAGGGTGATCACATGATGCACGCACTGGGCAGCACCAGCGACCTCGGACTTTCTCCGGATCGCCGCGGAAAGGTGCGCGATGTCTTCGAGCTGGGCGACCGTCTGCTGATCTTTTCGACGGATCGCATCAGCGCGTACGACGTCATTCTCCCGTCGCAACTCCCGGGCAAGGGAATCCTCCTCACCCAGATCACGCTCGGCTGGTACGAGCACTTCGGGCGCGACCTGCGCACGCACTTCCTCGCGGCGGACGTGGCCGACTATCCGCCGCCGTTCCGGAACCGGCGGGAACTGGCGGGGCGCAGCATGCTTGTCGCCCGGGCGGATCGTTTCGACGTCGAGTGCGTCGTGCGCGGGTACCTGAGCGGATCCGGCTGGAAGGAGTACCAGAAGAACCGCTCCGTGTGCGGCATCCGGCTCCCCGACGGCCTCACCGAATCGGTCGAGCTTCCCGAGCCGATCTTCACGCCGGCCACCAAAGCGGACAGCGGCCACGACGAGAACATCTCCTTCGAGGAGATGTGCCGGATCGTCCCGCGCGCCGAGGCGGAGCGGCTGCGCGAGCTGAGCATCGATCTCTACCGCCGGGGACGGGCCTACGCGCGGGAACGCGGCATCGTCCTCGCCGACACCAAGTTCGAGTTCGGGAAGATCGGCGGGGAGATCACGCTGATCGACGAGATGCTCACCCCCGACTCCTCGCGTTTCTGGCCGGCGGACAGATACGCGCCCGGGCGGCCGCAGGAGAGCTTCGACAAGCAGTTCGTGCGCGACTATCTGGACGCGAGCGGATGGGACCGCAATCCGCCGGGCCCGAAACTCCCCGCAGACGTGGTCGAGAAGACCATCGCCCGCTACCGCGAGGCGCACGACCGGCTGTTCCCCGGCCGCAAGCTGGAGACATACCTGTGAAGAAGACCCTGAAGGCATCGACCGCGCTCATCAGCGTAACGGACAAGACCGGCCTCGCTGAACTCGGCGCGGCTCTCAACGATCGGGGCATCCGCCTCATCGCCTCCTCGGGGACGAAGACGTTCCTCGAGGCGAAGGGCGTTCCGGTGGAGGAGATCTCCGCGTACACGTCGAGCCCCGAGATCCTCGGCGGCCGCGTGAAGACGCTGCATCCCCGCATCCACGGCGGCATCCTCGCCGACCGCGACAACGCGGACCACGTGCGGACCCTCGAGGAGGACGGAACCTACCCGATCGATTACGTGGTCGTGAACCTGTACCCGTTCGAGGAGCAGTTCCGGGCCGGGCTCGCGCCCGACGAGTTGATCGAGTACATCGACATCGGCGGCATCACCCTCCTGCGCGCGGCCGCGAAGAACCACCGGCACGTCACCGTGCTCACGCACCCGGCCCAGTACGACGCCGTGATCGCCGAGATCCGGACCAACGGAGCAACGTCGCGGGAGATGCGCGCGCGCCTCGCCGCGGACGCGTTCGCCCTCACCGCCACCTACGACGCGGCCATCGCGCACTTCATGCGCGGCGTTACCGGCGGCGAGGGCCTGCCCGAGCGCCTGCCGATCGGCCTGACCAAGGTGACGGACGTCCGCTACGGCGAGAACCCGCACCAGCGCGGCGCGTTGTACCGCACCGTGGCGGACTCCCCCTTCACCACCATGAAGCAGCTGCAGGGGAAAGAGCTGTCATTCAACAACTACCTCGACATGATCGGCGCGTTCACGCTCGTCCGCGACCTCGGCCCGGGGAGCGTCGCTATCATCAAGCACAATAACCCCTGCGGGGCGGCATGGTGCGGAGACGTGCTCAAGTCATGGCGGCGCGCGCTCCATACCGATCGGGTGAGCGCGTTCGGCGGCGTCGTTGCGGTGCATGGTACGGTGGGTGCGGAGCTGGCCGAGGAATTGGGGCAGTTGTTCCTCGAGGTCGTGATGGCGCGCGCCGTGGAGCCGGCCGCGGCTGCACTCCTCGAAAAGAAGAAGAATCTGCGCGTGGTCACGATCCCGGACGCGCACTGGGGCGCGCCGGCGGGCGGGAGCCTGGCCGTGTGGACCCACGACGTGGCCCTGGTCGAGGACGAGGACGCGGGGTTCCCGGAACTGGGACGCATGGAGACGGTCACCACGCGCAAACCGACCGATGCGGAAACGGTCGCGCTCACGATGGCGTGGAAGGTGGCGAAGAACGTGAAGTCGAACGCGATCGTCATCGCCGATGGAGAGGGCACGGTCGGAATCGGCGCGGGCCAGATGAGCCGCGTGGATTCGTCGCACGTCGCCGCGCGCAAGGCGGCCGACGCCGGGCTCGCGGTCCAGGGCGCGGCGGCTGCGTCGGACGCGTTCTTTCCGTTCGCCGACGGCGTCAAGGAACTGGCCCGTGCCGGAATCGCCGCCGTCATCCAGCCCGGGGGATCGATCCGGGACCAGGAAGTGATCGACGCGGCGAACGACGCCGGACTGGCGATGGTATTCACCGGACGGCGTCACTTCCGTCATGTGTAGCGGGCACCGATAAGGGCGGAGGGTCATGCCGGCAAATGGCATAGTAATACTGGATTACGGCTCTCAGTTCACGCAACTCATTGCTCGGCGCATCCGCTCCAAGGGCGTGTTCTCGCAGATCCTGCCGTGGAACGCGTCTCGGGCGAAGGCGCTCGAGAACTCCCCCCGCGGCGTTATCCTCTCGGGCGGCCCGTCGAGCGTCTTCGATCCGGGGGCGCCGACACTCCCCCCCGACCTGTGGGACTGGGGGCTGCCCGTCCTCGGAATCTGCTACGGCATGCAGCTCGTGGCGCGTGACCTGGGCTTCGGTGTCGTGCGCGCGGGCGCGGCGGAGTACGGGCACACCCGTATTCATGCCAACTCCGAGCACGTGCTCTTTCAAAACACACCCGCGGAGCAGCCGGTGTGGATGAGCCACGGCGACAAGGTGACCGGCGGCGACGGAACGTTCGAAGTGGTCGCGCGGTCGGACAACAGCGAGATCGCCGCCTTCCACTATCCGCCGCGCAAGCTCTTCGCGGTACAGTTCCATCCCGAGGTTCAGCACACCGCCTATGGTGACACGATCATCGAGAACTTCGTGTTCGGCGTGTGCGTCTGCGAGGCCAGCTGGTCGACCGGCGCCATCGTGGAGCAGATGGTGGCCGACATCCGCGCGCGGGTGGGCGACGCGCGCGTGATCTGCGCGGTGAGCGGGGGCGTCGACTCGTCGGTGGTGGCGTGCCTCATCGATCGCGCCATCGGAGAAAAGCTGTTCTGCGTCTTCGTCGACACCGGTCTGCTGCGCGCCGGTGAGCGCGAGGGCGTGGTGGAACTCCTCGCGTCCCACCTCAGCGCGCCGCTGGAAGTGGTCGACGCGCGCGCGCGTTTCCTCGAAAAGCTCCGCGGGGTCACCGATCCCGAGGAGAAACGCAAGCGCATCGGCAACCTCTTCATCGAGATCTTCGAGGAGGTGAGCACGAAGCGCGGCCCCTTCGACTTCCTCGCGCAGGGTACGCTGTACCCGGACCGTATCGAGAGTCTCTCGACCGGCGGCCCGTCGGCGACGATCAAGACCCACCACAACGTGGGCGGGCTGCCCGAGAAGATGCGCTTCAAGCTCATCGAGCCGCTGGCGCTCCTGTTCAAGGATGAGGTGCGCGCGGTGGGCGAAGAACTGGGGCTCCCGCGCGGCCAGCTTCGCCGCCATCCGTTCCCGGGGCCCGGACTCGCGGTCCGTATCCTGGGCGAGGTCACCGAAGAGAAGCTGGAGGTCGTGCGTCAGGCCGACAAGATCTTCATCGATGCCCTGCACGAATGGGGCGTCTACGATCGTGTCTGGCAGGCGCTGGCCGTGCTGCTGCCGGTGCGCAGTGTCGGCGTCATGGGGGATGCGCGTACCTACGCTTTCCCGATCGTTCTGCGCGCCGTGACGAGCAGCGACGGAATGACGGCGGATTGGGCGGAGCTTCCGACCGAGTTGTTGCGGGTTGTTTCCAATCGCATCATCAACCAGGTCGAGCACGTGAACCGCGTCGCGTATGACATCAGTTCCAAGCCTCCCAGCACCATCGAGTGGGAATAGCCGTCCTTGCCGCTCCCTGCTCCCGGAAGTTATAATTGATGCATGGTACAACGATCGGCGACCGCGGCCCTCGCGGCGGCGTTCCTCATTGCGGGGGCCGTCCGTTGGCCGGGACCGCACGCGGAATGGGCGGCGTCCGCACCGAAGCGCGCCCCGGAGGGCGCCGAATCACGGGCGCGACTGCTGGAACGTCACGGTGAGCCGGCACTCGCGTGGATCGCCCTGCGGGACGCCGGTGCGCCGCGGACGGACGCCGGGGACCGCCTCGCCGTCCGGCTCCTGACCGAGCTCGGGCGATTCGCCGAAGCCGACAGTCTCCTCGCGCGGGTGGCACTCACGGACGATCCGCGTGCTTCCTTCCTCCAGCGCCTGCAGCGCGCGCGCCTCAATTACGAGGCGGGGCGCTACGCCGTCGCGCGCGAGCTTCTCGCCGCGAGTGTTGCGCCCGACGTCGCGTTGGACGCGTGGCGCGAATACCTGGCGACCCTCACTCACCTCGCGCTGGACGATCCCGCCGCGGCCGCAGCATGCCTCGAGCGGCTCGGCGCGGCCGGGATCCCCGAGGCGCTGCGCCCGCTGGTCGACGGGGAGCGCGTGCGCGTGCTGCGGGCCCTCGGCCGGCCGCGCGAGGCGCTCGCGGCGGCGGAAGCGGCGGCGCGGAGCGCCGGCGACGCGGCGGAACGCCGCGCGTTGCTCGCCGCGGGCTACGAACTGGCGCGCGAGAGCGGCGACGACGCCGAGGCGGTCCGCGTGGCGCGCCGTCTCTTCACGGACCACAGGTCGTCGGAGGAGGCGGCCGCGGTCGCGGCGGACATGGTCGCGCGCGACGACGTCACCGACCTCTCCGCCGCGGTGCTGCTGGAATGCGCGGGGGTACTCGCCGCGCAGAGCGAGGCGGCCGCGTTGAAACGCGCGTTGCGCGTTCTGGACGCGCGCGACCTGGCCGCTGTCGGGGAAGAAACGCATCGCCTGCTCTGGTCGGAGTACCACTATCAGCGCGGCGATTACTCGCGGGCGATCGCGCTGGCGCGCCCGTCGTACTCGGATCCGTCGTTGCGGAGCCGTTCGATGATCGTGGTGGCGCGTTCGCTGCGTAAGCTCGGCAAGCGCGGCGAGGCGGCTTCCGTGTACGAGAGTTTCGTGCGCGCGTACCCGAACGACAACCTGGCGCCCGAGGCCCTGTACGCGGCCGCGGCGCTGTACCGGCAGGACGACCGCGTGTCCGATGCGTCGCGAGTGCTCGACCAGCTGCGGCGCTCCTATCCGTCCACCTTCCACGGGTGGGCGGCTGCCATCCGCCGGGCGGATGAGTTTTCGCGCGACGGCGGGAACGCCGAGGCGGCCGCCATCTATGAGCAGTGGCTGGCGCGGTCGCGGCGGACGGACGAAGCCGCGCTGTATTACCTCGCGCGCGAGCGCGAACGCGGCGGGAAGGGTTCCGGCGGCGTGATCCTGGACGAATTGCGCGAGCTCAATCCGTACTCGTTCTACGTGACGCCCGACGTCCCGGACAATGTGCGCGGACCGTTGCGGGACTCCCACGGCGGGGCGCTTCGCGACGGGCCCGGTTCGCTGTCGGATTGGCTCGAGCGGGCGGACGCGGAGCGGGTGGTTGCCTACCGGCGCGTTCTCGCGGCGGCCGCGGCGTCAAACGACTCCCGCGACCGGGAAACCGACGGCGCGATCGAACGCGGCCTGTTCTTCCTGGACGCGGGACTGCGCGACTGGGCCGAGCGCGAACTGGACGTGGCGCGCCTGCGCGGCGGCGCCTCGGCGAAAAAAAGCCTCATGCTGGCTCGCGCCTACGAGGACTATGCGATGCCCTGGCGCAGCGTCCGCCTGTACGAGCGCGCGCGCACGAGCCTTCCGTGGGACGAGCGCCGCGCGCACACCGAGGACTTCAGATTCCTCACCCACCCGCTCCCGTATCCGGCCCAGGTGCTCGACAACGCGGCGAAAAACGGCGTTGCGCCGCATCTCATCTACGGCATGATCCGCGAAGAGAGCCGCTTCGAGGCCGACGTGGTTTCGCGCGCGGGAGCCGTCGGTCTGATGCAGCTCATGCCCGGGACGGCGCGCCGCATCGCGGCCCAGCTCGATCTCGCGCTGGAGACCGACGACAGGCTGGACGAACCCGCCGTGAACGTTTCCATCGGGGTATGGTATGCGGCCGACCTGCTGCGCGAGGGGAAGGGGAGCGTGTCGTGGATGCTCGCAGCGTACAACGCCGGCCCGGGCGCGGCGGATCGATGGATCGAGCCCGGCACCGAGGGCGCGAGTGCGATCGAGGCGGTCGAGTCGATCGATTACAAGGAGACGCGCGGCTACGTGAAGCGCGTGGTCGAGTCGGCGAACGTCTACCACGCCCTCTACTTCAGCGGCGCCCGCCCGGGCTCGAGTTCCCGCTGAACGGCGCCCGGCCGGTCGCCCGGCGTTGCCAACCGCGGTATTTTTGCCTGTCCACCCGTCCGGCTGCTCCGCTAACATCCGGCCGGAATGAACCAAAATCATCCGACCTCGCCCAGCGACCGTCCGCCGGCGCCGCAGTCCCTCAGCGCCGAGCTGCAGCGTAAGTCGTTCCACCTTGCCATGATCGTCGTGCCGGTGTGGGTGTACCTCATACCCCCGACGCCCGCTTTGCTTGGCCTCATACTTGCTACTTTTGCAACGGTCGCGGTCGATTTGTTGCGTCTCAGCGACCGGCGGTTGCGGGGGTTCTTCCTCCGGCTGTTCCGGTCCTTGATCCGGCCCCACGAAGAGGAACACCTGCTGGGGTCGACGCACTACATGATCGCCGCCCTGTTGAGCGTCGTCGTCTTCGACCATGAGGTTGCGATCGCGGCGCTCGCCTTCCTGGTGTTCGGTGACGCCGCCGCCGCGATCATCGGGAAGCGATTCGGAAGGCCGCTCTACTGGGGCAAGAGCCCGCACGGCAGCATCGCCTGCTTCATCGTCTGTCTGGCGGTGGGCATCCCGCTGCTCGCGACACCGGGACTCGCGCTCATCGGAGCCGTAACCGCGACGCTGGCGGAGGCGCTGCCATCGCCGCTCGATGACAACATGAGGGTTCCGATATTCAGTGGAATAGCCATGCAGCTGGCGTTGAGACTTTATCAGGGGTAGACCATGTTTCTCAAACGACTGTTCGCGTTCATTCCGAAGGATGAGTTTTCCAGGGCGCTGCTCCTGTTCAACTCGGGCGAGCACCGCAAGGCGCTTGCGAAATTCCAGGAACTGCAGGCGGCCGCGGACCAGGCGGGCGACGTCGACCGCGCCACCCTGGACCTGTACACGTGCGAGGCGCGCGTGGCGCTGTCGCGCGAATTGCTGGACGCGGGCGACGTGGACGCCGCCACCCGGGAGATGGAGGCGGCGGTCGCCATCAAACCCCAGTTCGCGGATCTGCACTACAAACTGGGCGTGCTGTACGCGCAGCGGAACCGGCTCCCCGAGTCGGCGCAGAGCTTCCGCACCTCGCTCGGCATCAACAACAAGTTCTTCCGGGCGCGCGTCAGCCTCTCGATGGTGCTGCGCCAGGCGGGCCAGGCCGACGCCGCGATCCAGGAGGCGATGGCCGCGCGGCACAGCTGCCCGAACTTCTATCGCGAGAGTCTCGACGCGCTGGTAACCGCGCTGCGCACCGGGGACGAGGCGGACGTGACGCGGCTGTACGGGGAGATGATAGACGAGCGCCCCAGCTCCGCGCAGATAAGCAAGGAGCTGGCGGTGGAGGCGATCCAGAACGGGAACACGGACGAGGCCATCCGCGAGCTCAAGAAGGCGATCGCGTTGCGGCCGGACTATCCCGATCTCCACAACTACCTGGGCATCGCGTACGGAAACAACGGCATGGTCGACGACGCGCTGCACGAGTTCGAGATCGCACTCAAGATAAACCCGTATTACTCGAAGGCACGACTCAATCTGGCCCTGCTCCACTACGAGAACAGCCGCTACGACGAAGCACAGGCGCAGATCGACCAGGTGTTGAGCGTCCAACCGGACAATCAGCTCGCCAATAACCTCCAGCAGGAGTTGAAGGCGGTATCGGGCGGAAAGTCCGGGCAGTAAGCGCCCCGAACCAACGCGAGTGCCGTTATGGAACAAAACGTCAAGTTCATCGACTACTACGAGGTCCTGGGAGTGTGGCCGACGGCCGACGCGGACGCCATCAAGAAGGCGTACTTCCGCCTGGCCAAGCTGCACCATCCCGACGTGGTGGGGGAGCGCTCGAGCGGCAACATCGACTTCAAGCTGATCAACGAAGCGTTCTCGATTCTCAGTGATCCGCTGCAGAGGCGCGAGTTCGACGAGCGCCTCAAGCGCCGCAAGTCGGCCAGCGGTACCCAGTCGGAACGCAAGGACGCGGACCGGCGCTCCGCGCAGCTCTCGTACGACCAGGCGCGCGCGGCCATGCGCCAGAACCGCTACGACAAGGCCGCGGTCCTGCTCAAGGCTGCGATCAAGTTCGACGATTCGAATCCAGCCTACCACAGTTGGTACGGGTTTGCGCTCGGGGTGCTCCGTACCCAGTTGCACGAAGCGCGCGACGCGTGCAAGAAGGCGCTGGAGATGGAGTTCTACAACGCCGATTACCACGCGAATCTGGGCTTCGTGTACATGCAGGCCGGCCTGGCCAGCACGGCGATGGAGTGCTTCGACGAGGCGCTGAAATGGGACCCCGATCATCCCGTGGCGCTGAAGTACCGCAAGCAGGGCAAGAACGGCAAGCCCATGCCCGCCGAGCCGGAGCGGCCGAAGGGCGGGCTGTTCGGTTTCCTGCGCAAGAGCGCGGCCCCGGAGCCGAAGAAGGCGGCCGCCAAGGGCGGGAAGCCGCGCAGCCGGCGTCTTTCCTGATCCTTCCGCGGCAAAGCTTTCGTTGACACCCCTCGGCGCGGGTGCCTACCCTCGCGGCACGGCGCGTCCACGGCGCGCCGCGCCGTCATGACCCGATCCACGTTGTTCATGCCAGCCGTCGAGTCGCCCGGCGGCGGATTGTGCTACGCCGAACGCGCGCGCGCCGGGCGCGGTCTGTTCATGGTGTTGCAGGACCTTTCGCCGCGGACGGCCGGCTCGCGCAACAGCTTCCTCCGCGCCGCCTACCGGGGGATCGTCGCGCGCTACCAGTCGGCAGCAACGCCCGAGACGGCGCCGGCGCTCCTTCGCAACGTCGTCCTCGTTCTCGACGCGACCGCGCGCCAGGTGGAGACGCGCGTCGACGATTTCCGCGGGCTCGGGATTCTCGTGCTGGTGCTGGACGGTCGCAGCGCGTTTCTCCTGTGCGGCCGCGACGTGCCCGCGCGCATACGTACCGGCGGCGTGCTGTTGCCCGCGGCGGCGGGTGTCGCCGGGGCAGTGGAGGTTTCGATCGAGACTTCTCGCGCACAGCAGGATCTCTTCGCGCAGTCGCTGACCGATTCGCTTGCCCTTTACCGCTTCGATCTCGCTTCCACGCCGCACGGCGCGGGGCTCGAGTTCTTTCTGGGCGGCGGTGCGGAGGACGCGGCGGCGGTGCTGGATGCGCTCGAGGTGGCGCGCGGCGTGCACGGTCGCGTGACGCTGGAGCGCAGCTCGCTCGCGGTCCTGCACGTGGTGTGCGATGTGGCCGAAGGGTTCGCGCCGCGCGAGCGGCTGGACCGCGCGCCGGCGCGCGCGAGGCGCTCGATCTCCCGGCGCGCGGCCATCCCGGTGGCGGGGGCGATCGTGCTCGCGGCGGCGTTCGTCGGATTGCGCGGAGTCGGCGGTGACGGTTCCGTCGAAACGGCGGGACAACTGGTGCAGGCGCCGCGCGAGCGGCCGCAGCTGCAGGACGTGCGAAATGAGCCGCCCGCCGGCGCGGAGGTCGCGGCGGTCGCGCGCGACGAAGCGACGCCGTCCCGGGCGCGCGGTTTCGCCGAGGCGTGGCAGCGAACGTACCGCGACGCAGTGACGTCTTCGCCCGTGGCGCTGGGGCGCGCGGTGGTGTTCGGCGGGCGCGACGGAAACGTCTACGCGCTCGATCCCGACAACGGCGAGGCCTTGTGGACGCACCGCGCGGATGGCGGCGTGGGTGCGTCTCCGGTGGTGGTGGGCGACGCCGTCATCGCGTGCGACTACGCGGGCAGCGTGACCCGCCTGGGGCGCGCGGACGGGCGCGTGGCGTGGAAGCGGGACTTGAAGGAGAAGATCGTCAGCACGCCCGCCGTCACGTCCGAGCGCGTTGTGGTCGGCACCGTGGGGGGAAACGTCTCCGCGCTGTCGCGCGACAGCGGGCGTGTGCTGTGGAAGTTCCGGACCCGCGGCCAGATTCGTGGAGCGCTCGCCGCATCGGGCGGCACGGTCTTCGTGCCGTCGCACGACGGACGCCTCTACGCGCTCACGGAAACCACGGGTGCCCGGCGCTGGGCGGCGCCGCTTGGTGGACCGGTCTCGTCGTCACCGGCGGTGGAGGACGGGCGCGTGTTCGTGGGCACCGCGAAGGGAAGCGTGATCGCCCTCGACGCGGCGTCGGGCGGGAAGCTCTGGTCGTTCAGCACGCGCGGCGCGGTGAACGCGCCGCCGCTCGCGGCCGGCGGACGGGTGTACGCGGGAAGCACCGATCGCAGCCTGTACTGTCTCGACGCGACGACCGGTGCGCTGGTCTGGAAGCACGCCACATCCGGGGTCATCCTCTCGCGGCCCGAGATCGACGGAGACCGGGTGGTGGTGACGTCATACGACGGCGCCGTCTACTGCCTCGACGCCGCCACGGGGGACCTCCGGGGGCGCTTCGACACCTCGCAGGCGATCTTCTCCTCGCCCCTCGTGCGGGGGGATCTCGTCTACTTCGGCAACAACGACGGGCGCTTCTACGCTCTCGAGCTGCCGCGCTAGCCTGCACACCCGCGCGCGGGCACCTTGCGCTCAACGCCCTCCATTTGCTAACTTGCATCGAGTTTCTTGGAAAGGTCCGTTGCCCACATGAAGCTGATAGAGAAACTGTTCAAGCCCAAGGCCGCGCGCGATTTCGCGCGCCAGCAGCCGATCCTCGACGAGGTGAATCGGCGCGCGGAGGAGTACTCCGGGTTCACGCCGGATCAATTCCGTGCCAGGACGGAGGAGTTCCGCGCGCGCATCGCGGGCGGTGACACGACCGACCAGCTCCTCCCCGAGGCGTTCGGCCTCGTCAAGGCCGCGTGCCAGGCCCTGGTCGGAACCACCTGGGATGTGTGCGGCATTCCGACGCGCTGGGAGATGGTGCCCTACGACGTCCAGATCGTGGGCGGCATCGTCCTGCACCAGGGGAAAATCGCGGAAATGGCCACCGGCGAAGGCAAGACCCTCGTCGCGACGTTTCCGCTCTACCTGAACGCCCTTGCCGGCCGGGGCGTGCACCTGATCACGGTGAACGACTACCTCGCGCGTCGCGATTCGGAGTGGATGGGCAAGGTGCTCGAGCTGCTCGGCGTCACCGTGGGCTGCGTGCAGGGGGACATACCCAACGACGCGCGCAAGCAGGCGTACGCGTGCGATGTCACCTACGGAACGAACAACGAGTTCGGCTTCGACTACCTGCGCGACAACATGAAGACGCGCGCGGAGGATCGCGTGCAGCGCGGGCACCACTACGCCATCGTGGACGAAGTCGACAGCGTGTTGATCGACGAGGCGCGCACGCCGCTCATCATCTCCGGCCCGGTCTCGCACAGCAAGGCGTCGGACCTTTTCGCCCGGCTCAAGCCGAAGGTCGAGCGCGTCGTGTCGCTCCAGATGCGCCTCGCCAACGAACTGGTGGCCTTCGCCGAGCAGCACAAGGACGACCCCGAGAAGGAGGACGAGGTCGCGCGCGCCCTCCTCAAAGTCAAGCGCGGCGCGCCGCACAACACGCGTTTCATGAAGCTCGTGGGGGAGCAGGGCGTCGAGAAGATGATCCAGCGCATGGAAGTGGCGCTCATGCGCGACAAGCAGATGACTGAGCTCGACGAGGAGCTCTACTACGCGGTGGACGAGAAGGGCAGCTCGCTGAACCTCACCGAGAAGGGCCGCGAAGCGCTATCGCCGGAGGACCGCGAGCAGTTCGTGCTGCCGGACTTGAGCGAGGAGATCGCAGGAATCGACGCCGACGAGTCCCTCGCGGCCGCGGAGCGCGTGCAGAAGAAGGACGACGCCCACCGCCGCTACGGCGAGCGCTCGGAGTCGATTCACAACTTCAGCCAGCTGCTGCGCGCGTACACACTCTTCCAGAAGGACGTGGAATACGTCGTGCAGGAGGGGCGCGTCATCATCGTGGACGAGTTCACCGGCCGGCTCATGCCGGGCCGGCGCTTCTCCGACGGCCTCCACCAGGCGCTGGAGGCGAAGGAGGGCGTGCGCATCGAGGGCGAGACGCAGACGCTCGCTACCATCACGCTGCAGAACTACTTCCGCATGTACACGAAGCTTGCCGGCATGACGGGCACCGCGGAAACCGAGGCCGAGGAACTGCACCGGATCTACAAGCTCGACGTGCAGGTGGTCCCGACCAACGAGCCGGTGCGTCGCGTCGACTTCGACGACCTCGTCTACAAGACCAAGCGCGAGAAGTACAACGCGATCGTGGACGAGATCGTGCGGTTGAACGAGAAGAAGCTCCCGGTGCTGGTGGGGACCATCAGCGTGGACGTTTCCGAAACGCTGTCGCGGTTCCTGAAGCGGCGGGGGATCCCGCACAACGTGCTGAACGCCAAGTTCCACCAGCAGGAGGCCGAGATCGTGTCCAAGGCGGGACGGGCCGGTGCCGTGACGATCGCGACCAACATGGCGGGCCGCGGTACGGACATCAAGCTGGAGCCGTCGGTGGTGCAGTGCGAGACCTGCGGCATCGGCACGGGCAGGAAGGACTGGAAGAAGCGGGACGGTACGACGGTGGACAGCAACGAGTGCACCCAGGACGTTCCCTGCGGCCTCCATATTATCGGGACCGAGCGGCACGAGTCCCGCCGCATCGACCGCCAGCTGCGCGGTCGCGCGGGCCGGCAGGGGGACCCCGGCGCGTCGGTCTTCTTCATCTCGCTGGAAGACGACCTCATGCGGCTCTTCCGCCCGGAGCGGATCGCCGGCGTCATGGACCGCCTCGGGGTCAAGGAAGGCGAGGTGATCACGCACTCCCTGGTCACGAAGAGCATCGCCCGCTCGCAGAAGAAGGTGGAGGGCTACAACTTCGAGATTCGCAAACGCCTGATCGACTACGACGACGTGATGAACAAGCAGCGCGAGGTCATCTACGGCCGGCGCAACGAGGTCATCGACGCCCCGGACCTGCGGCCCATCATCGAGACGATCATCGACGACTACATCGAGTCCGCCGTCGCGGCGACGATCGACGTGAAGGAGTTGGAGGAGAACCAGCGCCGGGGGGACTTCCTGGGCCAGCTGGAGAGCGTGTTCCTGCATCCGTTCCCGGCCGACGAGGCTCCCGGGCCGCTGGATGAGCTGCGCGACTTCGCCGGCGAGAAGGCGCGCGAGGCGCTTCGCGCGCGCGAGGACTTCCTCTCGCGGCAGTTGAACAACCCGGAACTGGTGCGCGAGTTCGAGAAGTTCGTGCTCCTGCAGGTCATGGACGAAAAGTGGATGGACCACCTGCACGAGCTCGATTCGCTCAAGGAGGGAATCCACTACCGCGCCTACGCGCAGAAGGATCCCCTGGTGGAGTACAAGCGCGAGGCGTTCGGGTTGTTCGCCGAGCTGAACGAGCGGATCGATCGCGACGCGCTCTACGCGATCTTCCATGCCCGCATCGCGGCCGCCCCCCGGCCCGCGATCGACCTGGCCCGGGCGCGGGCGGTTCACCGCGAGGCAGCACCGATCAGCGCGCCCGAGCCGGCCACGGCCGCCGCCGTCCCGCCGGGGGCCGCCTCCGACCGGGCCCCGATCGCCGGGCCGGCACCTGGGCCGCTCGGCGGCCCCATGGGTGCCACAGAAGCCACCAGCCGGGTGCTCCAGGACCGGCCGTCCGGAAAGCCCGTCGTCCGCGGCGAAGAAAAGGTGGGGCGAAACGACCCCTGCCCGTGCGGCAGCGGGAAGAAGTACAAAAAGTGCCACGGGACAAGCAGTTAGAGAATTGACCTCAGGCTGCGTACAGCCATCTTTCCACAATTGGGGTTGCCGGCCGGCGGGGGCTGGTATATGTTTCAGCCCCGTTTGGCGGCGAGCACGGGACTTGCAGTATTCCCGGGCACGGAGGGAAACCCAATGTGGACAAGGCTCATGGACCTCGTGGTGCTCGTGGCGGAGATCAGCCAGAGCGCTGACCGCACCCACGTCGAGCTCGACAAGGAGCTGCTGAACCGCGGGTACTCGACCGATGAGATCGAGCACGCGGTGTTCTGGTTCTCCTCGCGGCCCGAGTGGCGTGAAACGGCCCGCCTGCGCGGCGGGACGGTGCGGGTGCTCAGCGAGTTCGAGCGCATGAGCCTGAGCACGATCGCCTTCGATTATATATTCCGCCTGCTGAATCTCGGGATCATCGACGGGCGGCAGTTCGAGACCATCCTCGCCCGGGCCATCCCGGTGGGGACGGACAAGGTCCACGTGGAGGACGTGAAGGACATCGCCTGCTCGGTCATCTTCGACCGCGAAACGGACGAGGTGGACGAGGACGTTTTCGACCGATTCGATGCCGGCGGAGCCCCGGTTTGACGGGGCGGAGGCATCGACAGAATCTTTTTTCACAACGCAAGACTCCCATCTTGCGATTCGTGTTTTTGGGAACAACGTATGGCAAACAACGCTCTGGTAATAGTCGAGTCGCCCGCCAAGGCCAACACCATCAAGAAGTTCCTCGGCAAGGGCTTCAAGGTGATCGCGTCGGTGGGCCACGTCATGGATCTGCCCACCAACCGCCTCGGGGTCGACCTGGACAACGGCTTCTCGCCGGAGTACGTCGTGTCGCGCGGCAAGAAGAAGGTTCTCGACCAGATCAAGAAGGACGCGAAGAGCGCGGACGAGGTCTATCTCGCGCTCGATCTGGACCGTGAGGGCGAGGCCATCGCGTGGCATATCCGCGAATACATCCGCCCGGTGCAGAAGAACGTCAAGCGGATCATCTTCAACGAAATCACCAAGACGGCGATCCAGGGCGCCATCGCGCGGCCGATGGACGTCGATATGCAGAAGGTGGACGCGCAGCAGGCGCGGCGCATCCTCGACCGCCTGGTGGGATACAAGATCAGCCCGGTGCTGTGGCAGATCTTCTATTACGGATTGAGCGCGGGGCGCGTGCAGACGGTGGGGTTGCGGCTGGTGTGCGAGCGCGAGGACGAAATCGAGGCCTTCGTCACGGTGGAGTACTGGACGGTGGAAGGGCTCCTCACCCCGTCTGGTGGCGGGGAACTGCCGGTGAAGCTCATCGAGAAGAACGGCGTCAAGGTCGACCTCAAGACGAAGGAAGAGACCGACGCGGTGGTGGCCGATCTGCGCAAGGCCGCGTACCACGTCTCCGCGGTGGAGCGCAAGGAGCGCAAGCGCAACCCGCAGCCGCCCTATATCACGAGCACCATGCAGCGCGACGCCGCCCGCCGGCTGCGCTTCTCGGCCAAGAAGATCATGATGCTGGCGCAGCAGCTCTACGAAGGCGTCGACATCGGCAACGGCGATCGCGTGGGTCTCATCACCTACATGCGAACCGACTCGGTGCGCGTGTCCGACCAGGCGCAGACCGCGGCGCGCGACTACGTCGCCGCGACATTCGGGCCGGAGTTCCATCCCGACAAGCCGCGCGTGCACAAGACGAGTTCCAAGGCGCAGGACGCCCACGAGGCGATCCGCCCCTCCGACGTGGCGCGCACGCCCGAATCACTCAAGGGGACAATGTCGAAGGACCTGCACGCCCTCTACGAATTGATCTGGCGGCGCTTTCTCGCCTCGCAGATGGAGAGCGCCCGCTACGACACCACCGAGGTGCTGGTCAAGGCGGGGGACTACACGCTCAAGGCGAACGGCCGCGTGATGACGTTCCCCGGGTTCCTCTCGGTATACGAGGAGCAGATTCCCGAGGAGGGCGGCGAGCTTCCGGCGGTCAGCGAGGGCGAAGCGCTGGGCCTGAAGAACATCGACGGCACGCAGCACTTCACCGAGCCGCCCCCGCGTTACACCGAGGCGACGCTCATCAAGGACCTGGAAGAGAAGGGCATCGGGCGCCCGAGCACGTACGCGAACATCGTCTCGATCATCCAGGACCGCGAGTACGCGGAGAAGGAGGAGGGGCGCCTGCGCCCCACGACGCTGGGGCGCCAGGTGTGGAAGACGCTCGAGCGCTTCTTCCCGGAGGTATTCGACACCTCCTTCACCGCGCAGATGGAGCAGGAGCTGGATCGCGTGGAGGGAGGCGAGTTCGGATGGCAGACGGTGGTGAGGGACTTCTACGGGCCGTTCAAGGAATCGCTCGACCACATCGACGAGAAGAAGACGCGGCTCAAGAGCGAGCTGCAGGAACAGACCGAGGTCAAGTGCGAAAAGTGCGGGCGTAACCTCATCAAGAAGTGGGGACGCAACGGGCAGTTCCTCGCGTGCCCGGCCTATCCGGAGTGCAAGTTCTCGCGGCCGCTCACCGAGCAGATGCCGAGCGTGCACATCGAGGGCAAGTGCCCGAAGTGCGGCTCGGATCTCGTGGCGAAGAGCGGGCGCTACGGACGCTTCGCGGCGTGCTCGCGCTACCCCGAGTGCAAGCACACCGAGGCGTTCCCGATCGGGATGAACTGCCCCCGCGAGGGCTGCAAGGGCAAGGTGGTCGAGAAGGTCACCAAGCGCATGAAGGTCTTCTACGGCTGCAGCACCTATCCCGAGTGCGACTGGGCCAGCTGGGACAAGCCGGCGCAGGAAGAGTGCCCGACGTGCGCCAATCCGTACCTGGTGCACAAGTCCTCGAAATCGCGCGGCGATTTCCTGAAGTGCCCGAAGTGCAAGGAAGAGTTCGCGGGCGAATAGTGCGCCCGCGCGCCCCGCATCCATGAACGAAGTGACCATCGTCGGCGGCGGCCTCGCCGGGTCGGAAGCCGCGTGGCAGCTCGCGGACCGCGGCATTGCGGTCCGCCTGTACGAGATGCGCCCGCACACGCCCACCGGGGCGCACAAGACCGACCGGCTCGCCGAGATCGTCTGCTCGAACTCCTTCAAGTCCACCCTGCTCGACACCGCCTCCGGCCTGCTCAAGGCCGAGATGGACGTCCTCGGGTGCCGGCTCCTCGGCATCGCCCGCGCGAGCGCGGTGCCGGCGGGCCACGCGCTCGGAATCGACCGCGACCTCTTCGCCGGCGGCGTCACCGACGCGATCGCGCTGCACCCGAACATCCGCGTGGAGCGGAGCCGCGTGGATTCGCTGGAGCTCCCGGCGCCGGCGATCATCGCCACCGGTCCGCTCACCGGCGAGGCGCTGTCGCAGGCGCTGCAGAGCCACTGCTCGCGGGAGCATCTGTACTTCTATGACGCGATCGCCCCTTCGATCGACGGGGAGACGATCGACCCGTCCGCGGGCTACTGGGCGAGCCGCTACGGCAAGGGCGACGCGGACTACCTGAACATCCCCTTCGACCGCGAACAGTACGCGCGCCTGACCGAGTTCATCCGCGGCGCGGAGTACGTGCAGTCGCACGCCTTCGAGGAGGAGAAGTACTTCGAGGCGTGCCTGCCCATTGAGGTCCTCGTGCGCCGCGGCGAGGACACGCTGCGCTTCGGCCCGATGAAGCCGCGCGGTCTGCCCGATCCGCGCACCGGTCGCGAGCCCTACGCGGTGCTCCAGCTGCGACGCGAGAGCCGCGAGGGGAGCCTCATGGGACTGGTTGGGTTCCAGACGCGCATGACGTGGGCCTGCCAGAAGCAGTTCATCCAGATGCTGCCCGGCTTCGCGGACGCCTCGCCGCTCCGTTTCGGCACCATCCACCGCAACATCTTTCTCAACATCCCGGAGTTGTGCGAGCCGTACCTGCGGGACCGAAGCCGCCCCGGAATCCACTACGCGGGCCAGATATGCGGCGTCGAGGGCTACGTCGAGTCCATCGCGAGCGCCATCATCGTGGCGCTCTCGCTCGTCGCGGAGCGGCTCGGCCGGCCCATGCCGCCGCTCCCGCGCGAGACGATGCTGGGGTCGCTCATGACTTATGTGCACACGCCCACGAAGAACTTCCAGCCGATGAATGCGAACTTCGGCATCGTGCCGCCGTCGGAGCGCCGCCCGCGCGGCCGCAAGGCGCGCAACGAGGAGACCGCGCGCGCGGCGGTCGCGGCCATGGAGGCCTGGCGCGCGGCGAACGCCTGGCTCTTCGCGTGAGCCGCGCCCGGGGGGAGGGCACCCGGGAGATTTCGCTTATCCGCTTCTAAGTCCGTTGGTTATATTGAGGTCCGCCGGATCGGGGACCGGCCGTGCAACCATGGATCTCGACGCCGCCATCGAACGATTCCGTGCTCATCTCGAGCACGAACGCGGGTTGTCCCCGCGCACGGTGGAAGCCTACGCGGGCGACCTGGCCGTGCTGGCCGCGTTCCTCGACCGCGCCGGCGGCCGTGGCGGCGACGCTTCCGCCGTCACCACCGAGGACCTGCGCGCGTTCCTCGCCGGCGAAGTGGGGCGCGGACTCGCCAGCCGGTCCATGATGCGCCGCGTCGCGGCGATCCGGGGCCTCTTCCGTTTTCTCCACGACCACGGCCACGTGACGTCGGATCCCACCCTCCATCTCGCGCAGCGGGTCGCGCGGCGCTCGGTGCCGACCATCGTGAGCGAAGAACGCCTGCGCGACATGATGGACATTCCGGACGTCGCGACTCCCGCGGGGCTGCGGGACCGGGCGGTGCTCGAGTTCCTGTACGGCACCGGCGTGCGCCTGCGGGAACTGGTCTCCCTCGACGTGGGGGACTTCCTCCCGCTGGGCGATCGTGTGATCGTGCAGGGCAAGGGGGGGAAGTCGCGCGTGGTTCCGTTTGCGGGGCGCGCGCGCGAGGCGATGCTCGCGTACTGGCAGGATCGGTTCCCGTCGGGTCCGGACGGTGCCGGAGCCCTGCGCGCCAACGCGGGCATGCCCGCGTTCGCCGGCCGCGGAGACGCGCGCGTCAGCCCGCGCACGGTGCAGAGGATCGTCGGGCGCCACCTCCGCCGCGTCGCCGCGGTGAGCAAGGCCTCTCCGCACGCGCTGCGTCACGCGTTCGCAACGCACATGCTGGACCACGGCGCCGATCTGCGCAGCGTCCAGGAACTGCTCGGGCACACGAGCCTCTCGACCACGCAGATCTACACGCACGTGTCGGTGGAGCATCTGAAGCGGGTGTACCGAAAGGCGCATCCGCGCGCGTGAGCATGAAGCCCTCCACGACGTTCTCCCGCTTCCTCCCGCGCCGCGCGACCGCCTTCGCGCTGCTGACGGGCGCCGTCATCGTCGCGTGCGCGGTTTCCGTTCCGCCGTCGGGCGGGCCGGAGGACACGAGCCCGCCCAAGGTCGCCGCGACGGTTCCCGCGCGGGATTCCAGCGGCGTGGGCGTGACGAGCCCCATCGCCATCACGTTCAGCGACGACATGACGCGTGCGCGCGTGGAGCGGTCCGTGACCGTCAATCCGGCCATCACCTTCGATCGCGTGGGCTGGGAAGGCCGGACCCTGGTCATCCACCCCGGCGGCGAGCTGCAGCGCGACACCACGTATGTGGTGCGGGTCAAACCTGGTTACCGCGACAACCACGGCGTGGTATCGAAGGCGTCCTACGAGTTCGCGTTCGCGACCGGCGCCTCTCTGGACACCGCGCGCGTCGAAGGCAAGGTCCAGTTCAAGCGCGAGCCTTCCGGCCGGGCGGTGGTGCGCTGTTTCCGGCTGCCGCGTCCCGACGACTTTGACGCGGCCGTCGCGCGCCCGGACCGCGAAACCACGAGCGCGACGGACGGCACGTACCGGCTGCGTTACCTGCCCGCCAACGACGCGCGCTTCGTGCTGTTCGCGTTCGTCGACGTGAACGGCAACGGCCTGCTCGATACTCCGGGTGAGCCCTTCCTGGCCCACCCGGACACGGTGCTGCTCAGCGCCGCGGTGCCCGTCGTGACGGCCGTCGATTTCGCGATCATCGATCCCAACGAGCCCGCGGTCGTGAGCGGCACGGTGAGCAACGAAACCGGTATCGACAGCGTACGGGCGTCGGTGCTGATCGTTGCGGTTTCGGACAGCACGCGGGCGCCGCTCTACGGCTTGTGCAGCGAGGCGGGCGCGTTCGAATTCGCGCGCGTGCCGGTGGGGGCCTATGTCGTGCGCGCGTTCCTCGACCTTCGCGCCGACAGCACGTGCGGAACCTATGTATGCCCCGACAGCAGCGCGGCGCCGTGCCTCGAGCCGTGCGCCGAGACGCCGGACACACTCCGGGTCGAACCGGGGGCCGCGGTGACGGTGCCGCGCCTGGTGCTGCACAGGAAGGAGTCGCCATGAAGCTGGGTATCATGAAGATGAACGGGTCCGGGAACGACTTCGTCATGATCGACAATACGAAGCGAGAGATCGCGCTCGACGCCGCGCAGATCGCAAAGCTGTGCGACCGGCGCACCGGGGTGGGCGCGGACGGACTCATCCTGATCGAGCCCGAGGAGGGATTCGACTTCTTCATGCGGTTTCATAACTCCGACGGGAGCCCGGCGGAGATGTGCGGCAACGGCGCGTGCTGCTCCGCGCACTTCGCGGCGGCGCTGGGGCGCGGCCGGCCCGGCCCGCGCGGCACGGTGGTTCGCTTTCTCACCGGATCCGGTGCGGCCGAGGCCCGCGTGGAGGGAAACCGCGTCTCCATCGAGCTGATGGACGCGGAGGCGATGCGGCGCGCGGTGCCGGTGAAGGTTGCGCCGCCGGAATGCGAGGTGCATTTTATGACCGTGGGTACCCGCCACGCTCTCGTCCCCGTCCCCGATGCCGGCGCGCTGTCCGGCGGCGAC
>DASTOO010000094.1:0-3300 GCA_035762505.1 Candidatus Krumholzibacteriia bacterium | reverse complement strand
CAACGGGAGGCGGTTCGAGCACCAGCCTCCGTTCGAAGGCGTCGTCATGCCCGCCGGAAAGTACCGGATCGCCTGCCGCATGAGCGGAGACGATGTGCCGCGCGAGATCGTCATCACCATCGCGCCGGATCGCGAGACCGTCATCGAGTACGAGACGGGCGGCGAGCCGCGTGTGACCACGGGAGAGTGAAGTATGTCGAGCATGCGCAGAATCATCGGTGCGGTCGCGCTCGTCGCGACCATGACGTCGGTCGTGGCCACGGCGTATCCGGTGCGTGCCGGCAACGCGGGCGACGATCTCAAGCACATCGAGTACCGCTACTACTTCCGCGGCCGCTACCAGCAGGCCATCGAAGCGCTGCAGACGTTCCTCGCGCGCGTCGACCTGACCCCGGTGGAGACGCTGCGCGCGCGCGAGGTGCTGGCGGCGTCGTACGTCCTGGGCGGCGCCCCCGCCATGGGAAGGGAAGTGTTCGCGCAGCTCATCGTGGCCGACCCGGCGTATGCCGGCCCCGATCCCACCATCTTCAAGCTCGAGGTCGTGAACGCGTACGGGGAGGCGCGCTCCGAGTACGCCGCGCGCACTCTCAAGAGCGTTCCGGCGCAGGACCCGCTGTTGCCCGGCGGCGACGACGACGACGCTGTGCTCACCGCCGTGGAAACCCCGGGAAAACCGATCTACAAGAAGTGGTGGTTCTACGCCGGGGCGACGGCCCTGCTGCTCGGCGTGGGCGCGGCGGTGAGTGGTGGGGACGACCCGGCCGCGGCGCCCGCCGCGGGAAGCGTCGTCGTGGGGGTCAGGATCCAGTGAAGCTGCGCACCCGACTCATCATTCTGCTTGCCGGCCCGGTGATGTACGCCGTCGCGTGCTCGTCTCCCAACGCGCCCGCCGAGCGGGCCGGTATCGTGTTTCGTTTCGTGCCGGAGAGGAATGCGATGCACCCCGCGCGCGCCGGCGGGATCGAGGACGCGCTCGACTCGGTGGTGGTGCGCGTGTTCCGCCCGGGTTCCCCGATCGCGCAGGAGGTGGCGCGGGGCGCCTCCGTGGGCGTCGATCCGGTGGAGATGACGATCGCGTGCATCGCGGAGGCGAACAAGCGTGTCAGCGTCGAGCTCTTCGCATCGGGCGTGATGGTCTATCACGGCGTCAACGAGGACGTCGACGTCGTCGCCAGCCGGGCGACCGATGTGCTGGTGGACGCGTTTCCGTTCCACGTGGATGCGCTCTCGGCGACGCCGGAAGTTGTCCCCGACGGATCGTCTTTCGATCTGGCGTGGTCGTCCACAACCGGGGCGCGCACGTATCGAATCGAGGCGAGCGCCACGCCCGACTTCGCGATCATCGAGTGGACGCAGTCGCTGGCCGACACGGTCGCGTCGGCGACCCTGCCGCCGGGCGCGCACTACTTCCGGGTGGCACCGGCGACGCCGTTCGCGACGGGTGCCTTCGCCGGCCCGGAGCCCGGCTATGTAACGGGCGGGAGTGGCAGCGTGATCATCACCGGATTCAGCGCCCCGGGCGTGATCCCGGGCGAGACCGTGTCACTCTACGGCGAGAATCTCGACTACCCCGGGACCCAGGTGCTGCTCGGAAGTACGTTCATGGAGATCGTGTCCGCCTCGTGGGGCGAACTCGTGGTCCGTATGCCGTTGGCGGGGAGAACCGACGTCGTTGGGTGGGGCAGCGACAAGCTGGGATCCGGCACCACGCCCGACAGCCTGATCGCGCTGCGAGTTGCGTACGTGACCGATGGAGGAACGTTCGCGGTCGGGTACGCCGATGCCCTCGAGAAGCACAGTGATGACTTCGGTGAAAGTGGTGTCGTGACCGTGCCCGTCGCGGAGCTGGATTGGCGTGACATGAACGTCTTCGACATCGTCCTGGTCGGTCACGACGCCGGTACGACCGAGTCGAGCTGGGGGGGCGGTGTGCCCGCGCGAGCGGCGAAGATCAAGGAGTCGCGATCGAACGTCGTTGCAATCGGACTGGGGGGCGCCACCTTCCTGAAGCTGGTTGGCGCGACCAATGCACTGAACCAGACGACGGTGGATCCCGATGGGGAGTACTACGTTCCCAACGGCGGGTCCGCGGTCTTCACTGACCCGCACTCCGTGGGGGGTGGGTTCGTCAAGTTCTGCAGCAGACCGCCGGTCACCGTTGACTTCGCAATCACAAACGCCCCGGCGGGCGCGACGCTTCTCGCGAGCACGAACGCGTCAGGCTGCCCGCTCCTCTGCAATCCGAACAACCGGTGGGCACTGGTTGAATTCCGCCTGGTGAATCCGGGTGGCACGCCCGTCATCTATTTCTTCTGGGGTTACGCCGACGATCCCGCCGTGCTCACCTCGACGGGGACCGATTGCCTCGGCAACGTGATGAACCTCCTCTTCAAGAGCGTCTCGGCTGCCACGCCCTGACGGGCGTGGCTTGACAGCCACGAAGGGGATGCCGCAGAATCGCCGGAATCCCGGCGGGGGATTCCACCATCCGTTCGTTATTCCGCTCCTCGTGCAAGGTGATTTGAATGAGAAGTTTTCGTGTGTTCGTGGTCTGTCTGGCGGGGCTCGTCCTCGCGTGCGGCAAGTCTTCGGAGAAGAAGGCGGCCGGCGTGCCCGGCGCCGCCGCCGACTCGACCGCGGTCGCGACCTCGGAGATCTCCGCCGCGCTCCGGGCGAAGGGTTTCCGGATCGTGCAGGACCGGTCCGTGCCGAACCAGCGCGCGAGCCGGAAGGCCTCGGCGGTGGTGTACCGCGCGGCCGACGGAAAGCGCGGCGGCGTCATCTACGTGACGCGGCCCGTCGACGGGCCCGTCGAGCGCGTCGGGTGGCACTGGTACTTCAACGACGCGGCGCCAGACTCGGTGGTCTTCACCGAGATCAACCGGGACGGACTGTGGGACGCGCGCGTGTTTCTCGGGGATCGTACGATGGACCTGATCCAGGGCGAGGCGTTCTCCCTTATGGGGAGCGAGCGCGGCGGCACCGCCGCGATGAACGGCGCTTCGTCGGCGCCGGCCGAGCTGTGGAAGTGCTTCGACGGAGACTCCGCCACCGCGTGGCGGTCACCGCGGGCGAGCGCGTTCATCGAGATTCCCGTCCCGCTGGGAATGGAGCGCGCCGAGCTGGTGGTGCAGCTCGCGGACACCGACCAGCCCGCGAAGCTGGAGGTGCGCGCGGGAGACCGGAAGCTCCAGACCATCGAACTGTCCGACGGGATCGCGAAGCAGACGTTCAGCCTCGACCCCGCTGCGCGCGAGGCGACCTCGCTGCGCATCGACATCACGGGGGGCAAGGGAGACG
>DASTOO010000093.1:0-7526 GCA_035762505.1 Candidatus Krumholzibacteriia bacterium | reverse complement strand
TCGAGACGTCCTACTGGCAGAAGCGCCCCGAGCTCGCAACGCGCATCGTGATGATGGTCGTCGGCTGCATGGGCAACCGCCAAATCGCCCGCGCCCTCGCCTGCAGTCCCGCCACCGCCGCCCACCACATCGCCCGCCTGGGCCGACACTGCCTGCTCCTCCAGGCCCGTGAGCTCGCCCGCATCCCGCCGCCACGCGAGATCGCCATCGACGGCTTCGAGACCTTCGAGTGCAGTCAGTACTTCCCGTTCCATCACAACGTGGCCGTCGAGGTCGACTCCGGCTACTTCCTCTTCCACAACGACAGCCCGCTTCGCCGCAAGGGGCGTATGACGACCCACCAGAAGGCCCGCCGTACCGAGCTCGAGGCCGCCCAGGGCAGGCCACAACCCGACGCCGTCGAGACCGGCATGCGGGATCTCTTGCAGACGCTGCTTCCCGCCCGAAGAACCGTCACTATCCGCAGCGACGACCACCGCGCCTACCCCCGCGCCATCGCCACGCTGGGCGGCGACGTACGCCACCGCATCACCTCCTCGAAAGAGCGCCGCGACGAGCGCAATCCGCTCTGGGAGGTCAACGTCCTCGATTTCATGATCCGGCACAGCACCGCCGCCCACAAGCGCGAGACGATCGCGTGGGCCAAGCGTCGCCAGGCGTCGATCGAGAAGCTCGCGATCTTCCAGGTATGGCACAACTACATCAAGCGGCGGCGCGAGAAGGGAGACCGAACCACGCCGGCCATGCTCCTGGGGCGGGCGAGCCGGCCGTGGCGGGTTCAAGAGCTCCTGGCAGAGCGGTTGTTCTTCGAGAAGACAGCACTCTCGGAGCGCTGGGCGGTGTACTACCGGCGTGGCGTCGTGACCCCGGCGCTTCGTGTCAATCGGCGTCACGACCTCACGTACGCGTTCTAGGCGGCGAACAGACCGGGGCGCTGACGCCCAAGACCACCCCGTGCAGGGACAATCTTCCGGCCACAACCAATGGCTTTGTGGTGGGGCGCGGCGGCGCGGCGCGCTACAATGCGCGCATGACCGCCCGCGCGCTCCGCATCGGCTTCGTCATCGACGACCTCGGCCATGGCGGCGCGCAACGCCAGCTCTCGCTGCTCGCCCAGGCGCTCCGCGATCATGCCGTGCTGCGCGTGGTTACGCTCTCGGACCGGCGCGATCCATACGAAGACCGCCTGCGCGCGGCCGGCGCCGAGGTGGTCGTGCTGGCGCGCCGCTCCGGCTTCGAGCTGGCCCGGCTGCGCGCGCTCTCCGCATCGCTCCGCGAGTTCCGCCCCGACCTCGTCCACGGGTTTCTCGACGCATCCAACGCCTACGCTTACCTCGCCGCGCGCAGCCTGCGCGTGCCGGTGGTGCTGTCGCTGCGCAGCGACCGCGTGGGCGTGGGCGGCGTGCGGTCGTCGCTCCTGCGCATCATGCTGCGCCGCGCCGACGCGGTCGTGGTGAACTCCCGCGCGGGCGCCGAACACCTGTTCCGCGAGATCGGCGTGCAGGCTGCGCGCGTGCACGAGCTTCCCAACATCGTGCGCCAGCCCGCGCCGTCCGCGGCGCCGGATGCCGCCCTGGTGGGATGCGTGGGGCGGCTCGTGCCGCTCAAGCGCTTCGAAGCGGTGATCGACGCGCTGCCGGCGGTGCGCACGGCCGTCCCGGGCGCGCGGCTCACGATCGTGGGCGACGGCCCCTGCCTGGACGATTTGCGCCGGCGCGCGCGCGGGCTCGGCAGCGCGGTGTCGTTCAGCGGCGCGGTGGCCGACGCCGCGCCACTCATCGCGGGCTTCGGATGCCTGGTGGTCGCGTCGGAGTACGAGGGCCTGCCCAACGCCGCGCTCGAGGCGATGGCCGCGGGTGTGCCGGTGGCGGCGGTCCGCGCCGGCGATCTCCCCGAACTCATCGAAGACGGCATCACCGGGTGCCTCGCCGCCAGCGCCGCCCCGGAGGAACTCGCGCGCGCCATCGTTCGCGCCCTGGGCGACCAGCGCCTGCGCGCGTCCGCCGCGCGCGAGGGACCGCGCATCGCCGCCGCGCGCTTCTCCGCGGAACGCGTGCGCGACACCCTCCTCGCCGTCTACCGGAGCGTCACAAACGAATCGGGCGCGTCCACCGTCGTGTGACGCGCCCGATCCAGGGTCAGGAAAATGCAACGATCATCGGGTTTCGCGCAAACCTAGTCCGCGCTGCCGTCCATCTTTTCCTTCAACTGCTCCAGCTCATCGCGAAGCTCATCGAGTTCCTTCCGGAGCTCCTCATGTTGGGGACCCGGTACCGTAAAGGAGTGCATCCGTCCCTGCCTGCGATGCATGCGCTCCGCGCCCGGCCCGCGCCCGTCGAACATCCAGGAGAACTCGCCACCTGTCTGCTCGTCCATGGTCGCCTTGAGGGACTGCGTCTTGCCGTGGCGCAGGACCGTGATGGTGAACTCGTCACCCTCCTCGAAGTCGCGCAACGACGCGCGCAGATCCTCCACGCCGGCGATCTTCTCGTCGTCGATCTTCTGGACGATGTCCCCGGCCTTCACGCCCGCCCCGGCCGCCACCGACTCTTCGTCGACGCCGAGCACGAGCACGCCGTCACCCTTCTTCGCGTTGAAGTAGGCGCCCAGCTCGTCGGAGATCTCGTGAGCCTGGATACCGAGGCGCGGCCCCGCCATCATCGCGAAGGCCCGGTGGAATTCGGGCGCCCTCGGCGCGTCCGGGCCCGAGAACAACCCCCATTGCTCTTCCGGGCGCTCGCCCACGGTGACGGTCAGCGTCTTCGTCTTCCCGTTCTGGACGACCTCCATCTTCGCTTCCGTGCCCGGCTCGAGACCACGAACCGCCTCGCGCAGGTCGTCGGGCTCGCCGATCTTCGCCCCGTTGAAGCTCACGACGACGTCGCCGTCTTCCAGTCCGGCCCGCGCGGCCGGGCTGTCGTCTTCGACGCCGCTGATGAGGACTCCCTCCGCGATCTTGATATCGAGGCCTTTCCGGACGTCATCGGTCAGCTCCTGCATGTGGACGCCGATGTATCCGGAATGCACGCGATCGCGGTCGCGGTTCTTCTCCCTGGCGCCCGCGTCGGCGACACCCACCACAGCCACGATCGCCACCGCGACCCACAGCCAGTGCGCGCCGCGCGGGAATGACTTCCATGTCTTCATCTTTGAACTCTCCTTGCGGATATACGGCCCCCCGGCGCCCGCCGGTGTCCCGTGTCTTCGGGCATTGTACGCAGCAGGCGGCCGGCGGGTTCCCGGTGTCGCGCGGGCGGGCTCTAGACGGCGGCTTCCGCCCCGTCACGACGGAGCAGATTTCCGATGACCAGCCCGGCCGCGACCGGTATCCACACGGGATAGACGAAGGGGATGGTCCCGAACAGGGCGCTGAGCCCGATCGAGACGCCGGAAAGGGATACATAGAAGCACAGGGAGCGGACCCAGTCCGGCTGGGAAACCCAGCGGCGACGCGCCCCGGTCACCGCGGCGCGGATCCCGGCCCACAGCATCCACAGGTACGTCAGGAGTCCAAACAGACCCGTCCCCACCAGGATCTCGAGGTAGGTGTTGTGGGCCACGATGCGTACGAAGACCCGGTGCGCCCCGGCCACGATGAAGTTGTCGAGCCCGACACCCGTGAACGGGTGCCGGAGGAACAGGTCCCACGCGGTGGTCATCGCCAGCCAGCGCGTGTATACCGACCAGTCGCGGGCGCTCCCGGAGAACACGTCCTGCAGGGCGAGGACGCGGTCCCAGTAGTAGCGGGGCGTCAGCAGAATGCCCACCGCGGTGAGCAGGATGAGCAGCGCGTAGGAACGCCGGCTGCGAACCTCGCGGATGAGAACCGCGAGCGTGATGGCGGCGAAGGGGACCACGACGCTGCGCGAGAACGTGGAGAAGATGCCGACGATCAGCGCCACGACCCCGATGACGAATCCAATACGCAGCCACGGGTGCCGGCTCGTGCGCGCGCCGAACAGCCCCAGCGGGAGCGCGGAGCACATGAACGCCGCCGCGCGATTGGGGTTCTCGTGCGCGCCGGTGAAACGCAGGATGTAGACCCCGCCGATGTAATTCTCCTGCCCCGGACCGATGCCCAGCGACAGTGCCATCAGGCCGAACAGCAGCGTAGCCACCGCGCCCACGAACACGGCGTAGGCGAGGTGGCGCAGATCGTCCGCGGTTCTGATCAGGTGCACGATGAGATAGACGACGATCAGCATCTTCGCGTAATTCGACAACTCGAGGAGGGAGAGCATCGGGTCGCGCGCCACCAGCATCGATTGCAGGGCGAACAGCAGGAAGAACGCGTTCGCGTACCAGAAGGACCCTTCGACCAGGCGGTTGCGGCCGCCGCGCACCAAGTCCAGCACCACCGCCGCGAACACGATGAACGTCACCGGCAGGGCGACGTTCACCGGGAGCATCGAACTGATCCCCGAGTAGATGTAGAAGACGAGGAAGAACAACCCCCAGCGCGGGCGCACGAACACCGTCATCGCGAGTGCCGCGGCCGCGACGGCCGCGGCGCCGAGGCGCAGGAACTTCATGAGGCCGAGGAAACGGGCCGCCAGGTACACGGCCAGGGGCAGGAACGCGAGCGCGGCCAGCAGGAGCCGTTCACCCCGCGTCGCCACCACGCGGGCGAGGGTGGTCACGGCCGCCGCGACCGCCGGCGCAGGCGCGAGAAATCGGCGGCGACCGGCCGCAGCAGTTCGCGCACGGCAACCGCCTGCGAGCGCTCCTCACGCCACGCGGTCGTGAAGAGGGCGATCACCGTGCTCCAGCCGAGTCCGAGCAGCCCGCCGACGAGGATCAGGATCTTGCGCTTGGGCCTGCTGCGGATGTTCGGCGTGTGCGCCTCGTCGAGCACCTGGACGACCGGCGTATCGCGCGCCTCTTCGATGCGCGCCTTTTCGAACTCGTTCACGAGCATCTTGTAGACCGTGGTCTGCACCTCGACCGAGCGCCGCAGGCGGATGTACTGCAGGGCCACGTCCGGCACCGTGCCGAGCGTCGGGATGTACGACCGGACCATGTCCAGGTCGGAATCCTTGCCCGGCTTCTTGAGCTTGTTGAGCTGCCCGACCACTTCCCGGTACTCAGCCTGCTTGCGCTGGTACTCCGCCGACGTCGTCGACGTGTATTTCTCCATCATCTGCATCTCGATCTCCAGGGCGATGGCGCGGCTGGACAGCTCGGTGATGAGATCCATGGCGGAGAGGAGCTGCTCGTCGAGGTCGAGCGTGTTGTGCTTCTGCTGGAACTCCTTGAGCTCGGTCTCCGCCGCCGCCAGCATCTGCTCGCGCTCTTCGAGCTGCCGGCCGACGAAGTCACGCGTCCGTCCCGCGCGCGACACCTTGAGGCCGCGGGTGATGTCGTCGAGAACCTCGACCATGCGGTTCGCAATCCGCGCCGCCCGCTCCGGGTCGCGATCCTCGAACGTCACGACGAGCAGCCCGTTGTCGAGCAGTGTGAACCCGATGTGCGAGTGGAAGGCGTCCAGGGCCTCTTCGATGCGGTCCGCTTTGTACACGGACATGAGCTCGAACTCGTCGATGATCTTCTCGCCCAGGGTGCGGCTCTTGAGCATCTCGATGTACACCGTTTCGGGCGCGGCGCCGGAGGCGACGGGCCCGAGCAGCGGGGCGGAGAGTTGCTGCACCAGCTCGGAGTACATCGGCATCGCCACCGAAGGCTCGGGCGGGAAGATCGACGTGGCGGCCATGTACCAGCGGGGCAGGAAGTAGCTCACCACGCCCAGCGCCAGAGCGCCGGCGATCCCCCATCCGAGGATGAACCGGCGCCAGGCGATCAGCGTTCGGAAGAAGAACAGCATGAAGTTCCGGAAGACCTACTTCTCGACGAGTCTTCTACGGGAATTCGCGTCTCCGGCGGCCGCGGCCACCGCGCCCACCGCGTCCGTGATCGCCGACGTCACATCGTCGTGCACGAGGCGCGTGCTTTCCGCCTTCTCCCATACCACCTGCCGGTGGCCGGTGGCAAACCGAATGAATGCGACCGTCGCCGCATGGTTGACCATCGTGAAGTAGAATGGCACGTAGAGGACTTTCGGAACGCTGGGCCGGAGGCGCATGCGCCAGCCCAGGAACGCGGCCAGATAGCAGGCGATCTGCAGCGCCAGGAACGCGGCGTAGCCCGGAGAACGCTCCGCGAGCACGGCCGTCGCCGCGAAGAGCACCGCCAGTAGGGGGCCGGCGGCCCATCGCAGCAGCTTGTGGGAGACGAACTGCCAGAGCCTCATCCCGCGCATGCGCCGGTGAAGGCGCTCGAAGCCCGTGATGCCGCGCATTACGATGCGCACCTTGCGGCCGAACTCCTCCGTCCACAGTTCCGCGGAACGCTCCACGGCGACCGCTCGCGGCTCATAGACGGTGTCGCGGCCCCGGTTCGCGACGTCGAAGGGAACCTGGAAGTCGTTGGCAACGTCGACGAAGAGCTCGCGAAACAGCTCGCGGCGCAGGGCGAAGATCGATCCGTTGGCGACGAGCACGCTGCCGAGGCGGCTCTCGAGCTCCTTGATCTTCATCTCGTAGCGCCAGTAGATGCTCTCGCCCCGGCCGACCGACGTGACGTCCCGCGCGTAGGTGAGCTTCCCGACCACGCAACCGACGCGCGGGTCGCCCAGGCGCGCCACGAGCCTCGCGACCGCGTCGTCCGCAAAGAGCGAATTCGCGTCCGTGAACACGACCACGTCCTCGGTGCGCCGCGGCACCACCTCGTTGAGGACGGAGTTCTTGCCGCGCCGGACCGGCGAGTGACACAACTCGACGCCCATGTCGCGATAATCGTCCACGATGCTCGTCGTGTGGTCGATCGAGCCGTCCGACGCCACCACGATGGACAGTCGCCCGCCGTACTTCAGAGCCAGGCTGTTCTCGATCTTGCGGCGGATGACGTTCTCTTCATTGAACGCCGAGATCACGAGGCAGACGGAAGGAAACCCCTCGCCCGCGACGGTCTCCCGGCGCCGCACGAGTCTCCCGGCGACGGCGAGCAGGGCGGGATAGCCTATATAGATGTAGAGGATAAGTCCGAGGCTGCACCAGAAGACGAGCTGCCACATCGATTCTCAACTCCCTCTCGGGGTCGTAGGTTGCGTTCGCACGCGATGTTCGGGGCGTACACCCGCCGGCCGATTCGGAATCGATATCAGTGGCTTCGTCCGGACCTCCGTCCGATGTGGTGCGTATCCGAGTTTAACACAGGCGCGCCTGCGCCACCAACTCGTTTTGCCGGTGCCGGTTACCTTAGCCGTTCGATCGGCAGCACGGAAAGTCCGTCCCGCGCGAACCCGACCCACAGGTGCCCGTCGTCGACCACCAGGTCCGACACCTCCCCGCCGCCGGTCCCGTCCGCGGCCCGCAGCCAGCGAATCCCGCCCGCGGTGACCAGACCGAGCCCCTCGGTGGAACCGAGGAACATGGCACCCGACGCGTCGAAGGCAATCGACGTGAGCGTGCCGCCCGTCGGCGCCGCACTCCTTCCGCGCGCCGGACCCCGGCGCGCTTCCTCGCGGGGCC
>DASTOO010000092.1:0-4797 GCA_035762505.1 Candidatus Krumholzibacteriia bacterium | reverse complement strand
GTACGGGTAGTGGAACATGCTCTTGACCTCGGCCGCGGCGAACTTGCTCGTCAGGGAAATGCGGTCGAAGGCGACCACATAGCCCGGCAGGATGTGCACCAGCTCGCGCTGGAACACGTCCACCATCTTCTCGTCGCCGTGGCTGTACTCGCCGGGGTTGGTCCAGTACGCGTCGCTCGCGTCGCCCAGCGCGTAGACGGACCCGGGCTTGTCGGTTTCGGTGCGGATCATGTCGCCCGTTCCGTCGCCGAAGCGCTGCGACGTGTTGTTCACCACGATCGTGTTGTGGTAGTGCGACGAGCGCGGCAGCGAGCTGGAGTAGGGCTGCACGTCGGTCAGCATCCACCCGTCCACCGCGCGGTCGGCGCCGCCGATATAGATGACGAAGTGGTTCTGGTCGCTGTGCTGGTGGCCCTGGAGACGGTCCGTACAGGTGAACGTGACCGAGACGCCGCCGTCACCCCAGGCCGAGCGGCTGTTGACCCAGTTGATGCCTTCCGCGAAATAACGCGGCGGCAGCTCGCTGTAGCTGCGCTCGGGCAGCTCCGGCTGCTGGAGGAAGAAGTCCACCGGGATCATCTCCGAGATCCCGTTCATCCGGGTGTGGTCGTGGTTGAGCCAGTACTGCGCGTACTGGCTTTCCGTGGTCCCCTTGAGGCCTTCGGCCAGCAGCAGCATCATGTGGCGGTCGTAGGGATTCACGGTCAGCGTCGGCTCCTGCGACGCGTCGCCGCCCGGGTACAGCACTCCCCCGCCCGGCTGCACGGTGTGCAGCTCGTAGCGCACCGCCTCGCGCGCGAACGGGTGTCCGGGGTCGTTGAAGTAGTCGATGCCCGCGGTCTCCTTGAGGAGGAGGAACGCCTCGAAGATGTGCCGCTTCATCGCGCGCCCGTAATTCTCGCCCTCCAGCCAGCCGCCCCCGACACCCAGCGTGTCCATGGTCGGAAACATCTGCTCGCTGAACTTGGCCATGAGGAACTCGTAGACATCCGTGTAGCGGTCCGAGTTGATGTCGCGCGCGTTCATCAGCATGAACAGCTGGTGCTGAGTCCCGCTGTGCGTGAACGTCCCCGGGTTCTCGCCGTAGGTGGCGAGCGCCACGTAGGTCGTCCCCAGCAGGTAGTTGTAGAAGTAGTTCTGTTTGGGGTTGTTGGTGGCCCAGTCACCGGTATCGAAGATGGCGTTCGCCTCCGGAATGTCGTTCCAGGTGATGAACAGCATCTTGTTCATGTAGTTGATCCAGCTCGCCCGCTGTTGCGACGTCAGGCGCCCGTAGCACCAGTCGTACACCAGGCACACCTCGCGCATGAAGTCACGGAAGTACAGGAACTTGTTGTTCGCGTTCGCGATGCACTGGTAGTCGCAGGCCACCATTGCGCTCACTTTGCTTATGGCCTGATCCGCGTAGGACGGATTGCCGCTGATCATGTACGCGAGGGCGAAGTGCCAGGCGTCGGCCTTGCCCGGGCTGTTGTCGATGAAGTTGAAGAAGACGGTCGCGAACTCGCTGGGCGTGCAGTTCGTGAGCCGGTTGCCGCTGGCGTCGTAGCACGCCAGCGCGCGCAGTTCCTCCAGGCGTCCGTTGATCACGGAGAGGCGCGGATGACCGGACGGGATGCCGGTGCTGGCGGAGCCGTTGCGCAGGAACACCGAGACGCCGCCCGACACGCCCACGTTGCCGGCGTCGTCGCGCGCGCGCGCCGAGATCGTGTAGAAGCCCGTCGGGTAGACGGCCGGATCGAGGGTGGCCGTGTAGGGCGCTTGCGTGTCCGCGGCGGCGATCAGCACGCCGTCGATGAGGAACTCGACCGCGGCGACAACGACGTTGTCCGTGGCGTTCGCGCTGACCGTCGTGGTCGTCTCGTGGGTGGAATTGGGCGCCGGCGCGATGACCGTCACCACCGGCGGCGTGGTGTCACCCGTCGTCGCAGAGCCGCCCGCCTCGTAGGCGCCGGCGTCGTGACGAAGCCCCACCGGGCGCGCCACGCTGTCCTTGTCGACGGCCGGCGCACCGCGGCCCTGATAGGTCGGGATGCCCGCCTCGATGGCCGAGGCGCCGGTCGCCAGGCGGAAGTTCTTCGACGCCGCGTTCACGAACAGCCCCGTCGACGAGGTCAGGTCGATGTTGGAGGCCGCGTCGATCAGATTACCGCCCACCTCGTCGACGATGAGGCGTCCCGCGTCCGCCTGGACGCACAGGTTGTTGAAGATCACATTGCTCGTCGACCCGTCCGTCAAGCGGATGCACGCGATGCGCGGCTCGACGATGGTGTTGTTGACGATGAGGTTGTTGCTGCTCGGCTTTCCGCACGAAGGCCCCACCTGGTCGGCCAGATGAAGTCCGGCGGCGCCGGCGGAGATACCGTTGTCGTAGATGACATTGTTCTGGAAGACCGATGCCTGCACCGAGATGATGCTGAAGCCCTTCCAGTTGTTGTCGTGGATGACATTGCCCTCCACGAGCGCCCCCTCGATGATCCCGTCGCCGCCCTCCCAGCAGTCGCCGTTGATCTGCACGCCGTTCTTGGCGTTCCCGAAGCACTCGTTGCCGCGGATCACGGGGTTGTCGTTGGGCGTGTTGCTGTTGCTCACGTAGATCCCGTGCTCATCCGCGGAGGCGGAAACCACGTTGTTCTCGATCACGATCGACGGAGTCCAGCCCGACAGGATCCCCGTGAGTCCGCTGCGCCGCACGACATTGTTGCGGATGGTGACGCCCGTCGCCTGCACCGCGCGGATTCCGACCCGCGGCGCGTCTTCTACCGTGAACCCCTCGATCGTCACGTAACTCGCGCCCTCGAGGTTGATGTTGTCGCTCGTGCTCGAGTTCTGCTGGTTGACGAGCACGCCCGGCCCCCCCGCCCGGAAGACGATGCGGTTCGCGGAAGTGCCGTCCGCGGTGACCTGGAAGCCCAGGTAGGTGCCCGCGGCGACGTTGACCACGTCGCCCGCCTGCACCGAGTTGGCGGCCTTCTGCAGCGTCCGCCAGGGCGAGGCGGAAGTGCCCGCGTTGGAGTCGCTGCCCGACGTCGAGACGTGGTAGTCCGCGGCCAGCGCGCCGGCCGGCGTGAGCATGGTCGCGAGGATCAAGTGCGGGATGAGGGAGTGGATGCGTGTCAGAGTCATTGAAACGGTCCTCCTGCCGGGCGGACGATCCGCCGGTCGTCACGGGTCCGCGATCGATCCGTCGCGGAAACACGGGGCATCTCAAGGCGGCCCGGGAAACCCGCCGGCACCGAAACCGGGTCGGGCGCCGGGCGGACGCTACTGTTGTGTTGGGCGACGCGTGAGTTACACGCGGAATCTGCAATCCTCATTCCAAGATACTGCGTGCGCCGGTTGGTCACAACGCGCCGCGATGAGACTCCGTCGCCGCGCCCCGTCCCCACCGATCTGCGAAAGGTGGACGGAGAAACGGCGGCCGGGCCGACGCACCGCCTGCAGCACACGATCCAAGGGCGGAAGTCACTCGCGTCAACCGGCACCGGCAAGCCGCGACGGAGAGGGGCTGGAATCCACCGCGACACCATGTGGACTTTACCCGAAAAATGCGAGTGTGAAATCATCCGAATCGTAATGTCGTGGACTCCGACGCCGGCGCCGCCCGTTCGAGAACAAGGGTGAGATCAACCATGTAACATATTGCCCGCTCGGTGCTTCTGAGCCAGGCCCCTCATCGCCGCGCGAGCCTGTCGTACAGTTCCAGGTAGTGCGCCACCATGGTGCCGACACCGAAACGCTCGCGGCATCGCTCCCTCCCCGCGGAACCCATGCGCCGCGCTTTCTCCCGGTCGTCGAGCATCCGGCCCAGTGCCACGGCCAACGCGGCCGCGTCCCGCGGCGGGACCAGCGAGCCGGAGCGTCCGTCCTCCACCACCTCGGGATTTCCGCCGACCCGGGTGGCCACGACCGGCAGCCCGGCCGCCATGGCCTCGAGCAGGGTGAGCGCGAGCCCTTCGGTGGAGGAGGAAAGCACGAAGACGTCGAAGGCCGCGAGCACGTCGGCGACGTCGTCGCGACGGCCGATGAGCGACACGCTGCCCGTGAGACGGCGTTCGCGCACCGCGCGCTCCAGGTCGGCGCGCAGTTCCCCATCCCCCACGACCACGCAACGCGCCTCCGGGTGCGAATCGCGCAGGCGCACGAACGCATCGAAGAGGTTTACGTGGTCCTTCGCGGCTGTCAGCCTCGCGACGATTCCCGCAACGGGCGCGGAGTCGGTGAGTCCGAGTTCCGCGCGGATGCGCCGGCGCGTCGCAGCGTCGCGCGCGTACGCGTCGACGTCTATACCGTTGACGATCGTGTGGACGCGCCGATCGACCACCGCCCCCGCCGCGAGCGAAACGCGGCGGGCGTCTTCCGAGACGAAGACGACGTCGTTCACCAGGCCGAGGCGCTGGAACCGTCTCGTCGCGCGGCGCGCGGCCGTCTTCGCGCCGTGCGCGGTGTAAACGTGCCCCGCGGTGCGCGCCAGGCGCCCCGCCACGGATCCGTACACCAGCGGCGAGTAATTATGGCTGTGCACCACGCGCACGTCGTCGGCCCGGAAGCGGCGCGCGATGCGGAGAAACAGGCGGTAGTCCATTCCGCCGGCCTTGGCGAAGCGCCGCACGGCGAAACCGCGCCTCTCCACCTCCGCGGCGAGGGCGCCGCCGGGGCCAAGCGTGTACAGCAACGCGCGGTAGCGTGCGGGATCGGTCCCCGCCAGCAGGTTGATGACGACGCGCTCCAGTCCGCCCACGTCGAGATTCTGGACGAGGTGCGCGACCGTGCGGGGCTCGCGGGGGCGGTTGGTCA
>DASTOO010000091.1:0-9338 GCA_035762505.1 Candidatus Krumholzibacteriia bacterium | reverse complement strand
GCGGCCATGATCCGGATCGGGCCGTGGTCCACGGTGGCGCTGCTCGCGACACTCGTGCTGCTCTTCGCGTTCCAGGGCGAGCAGATCCTCCGCCAGCCGCTCGTCATCGCGCTGCTCGCCGTGCCGATCCTCGTGCAGGTGTTCTTCAACTCGACGCTTGCGTACTGGCTCAACCGGCGTCTGGGTGAGTCGCACGCGGTGGCGTGCCCGTCGGCGCTGATCGGCGCATCGAACTTCTTCGAGCTGGCGGTGGCGGCCGCCATCAGTCTCTTCGGCATCGAATCGGGGGCCGCGCTCGCCACGGTGGTGGGCGTTCTGATCGAAGTGCCCGTGATGCTGCTGGTCGTGCGCGTGGTCAACACGACGCGCGGCTGGTACGAACGGGGTCCGGCGGCGCGGGCCGGCTGATGCGATGCAGGACCTGCTAGAGCATCGCGCGGCAGCCGTAGCCCGCGAGCAGCCCCAGGTAGTTGCCCAGCGCGTAGCCGATCATGGCGAGCAGGATCGACACCGGCACGAGCTCCTTCTTGTGGTACGCCGCGACCACCGGCGCCGACGCGGCGCCCCCGATGGCCGCCACACTCGCCACCGCCGTCAGGTGCACGTCCACACGGAAGATCCGCGCCGCGAGCACGCACAGCGCCAGGTGCAGTACGATGCAGATCACGCCCGCCAGCATGAAGTACGGGGCGGCCGCGGCCTGCCGGATGTCCGCCTGCGCCCCGATCATCGAGAGGTAGAGGTACACGAGCGCCATCGACAGCGCCTTCGTGCCCTTCACGCGACGCAACGGAGTCCCGGCGAGTAACAGCGCCACCGTCGTCAGCAGCAGGATCTCCCAGGTCTTCACGCTGAACACGCCTTCCTGCGTGGGCAGTTTCACCGCCACGAGGTCGATCAGGAAGATCAGCATGAAGCCGATGCCGAAGAGCGTCAGCACGTCGACGAAGGTCGCGTCGTTCTTCTTCTCCTCGAGCTGGCTCACGGCCTCGTCCATCCGGCGCGCCTCCTCCGCGGTGACGCGCGTGAAGCGCGCGAACTGCTTCGCGTAGCGCTTCGCGAGGAAGAGAACGGGGAAGTAGAGCACGAAGATGAACGTGTCCGCGATGACCACCAGCCCCATCATGGTGGGCGGCGTGTCCAGCGCCTCGGCGACGGCGGCCAGGTTGCCGGTGCCGCCGATCCAGCTTCCCGCCAGCGCGCCGAAGCCGCGCCACGCCTCCGGGTCGAGCTGGCCCTTGAGGAGAAAGAACGCCACGATCCCGCCGATCACCACTCCGAACGCCCCGACCACGAGCACACCCACGCTGCGCAGCGCCACTCTCATGGTGGACCGGAGGTCCACGTCGAGCAGCATCAGGATGATGAACAACGGCACGGCGAACGCCTTGACCGCCGAGTAGGTCGGCGACGCCGTGGGAATCACCTTCAGACCGCTCAGCAGGATGGGAAAGAGAAAGATCCAGATGACGGGCGGCAGGTACTCGAACAGTTTCCACTTCGTCCAGCGCTCGAGCGAGATGAAGAGCACCGGCACGAGCATGAGTACCGCGAGGAGCGCATACGGATGCGTGACGAGGACCGTCGCATTTTCCATCCGGGCATTCTAATGGAATGTCCGAGCGCTGTCAGTACCATCGGCCGCCGCGCCGCGCTGACTTCAGAGCACCGGCTCCGTTTTCGCGCCGATGGCGGTGAAGGTCCGCACCAGGTCGCACTCCCGGTTCATCAGCTTGCTCAGCTGGCGGTGAAGCACCTTCGCGCGCTCGAGATCCCAGTCGAACGATGCGACCTCGTCGGAGAGTTCGAGGAACTCCACCGCGAATTCGTCGCGCGCAGCCTGGTAGCCGGCCATCGCATCGGGGGTGCCCGCGACCACGGCGTTTGCCAGGAGGTCCGCGTCGCGAAGCGCGTCGGTCATGCCGTGCGCGGTCAGCGGATCCTTGAAGCAGCCCGCGTCCCCCACCAGCGCCCAACCCGGTCCGTACGATGCACGAATGAAACCCGGGCGCCCCGCGAACGGGTGCAGCTTCCCAACGTGCTCGGCGCGCGCGACCGCGAGCGCGAGGCTGCGACTCGTCTCCGCCAGAACGCGACCGAACAAACCATCCAGGCCGGTGAAGCGCCGCGCTTCGTAGCGGTCCGGACGCATGGCGACGAATACGCAGGCCTCGTCGTCGTTGGTGGGGATGGCGCCCGCCGCCACGTCGACGCCGTAGTGCCAGTGCGTGCCGTTCAGGTGCAGACCGCGCCAGTAGCCGTAGAGGACCGCGCACGGGCGGCTGCCTTCGCGCAGAGTCTCCGCAGCGACGGCGCGCGCGACACCGGACCGCACGCCGTCGGCGCCGATGACGATGCCGGCGTCCACGCGCTGCACCGCGCCGTCCTGGTCGCGCAGCTCGACGCCGCGCACGCGACCGCTGCCGTCGCGCACGACACCCTCGACGAACCCACCCCAGGCGATCGCCGCCCCCGACTCCTGCGCGGCGTCGGCGAGGGCGGCGTCCAGCACGGTGCGGCGCGGGGCGTACAACGCGCCCACGCCGTCGCGTTCCTGGATCGGGACCTCGATCGCCTCGTCGCCGTAGTGGAACGTGGTCAGCCCGATCGCGGGCGTTCCAGCCGCGACGATGCGGTCGAGCACACCCCAGCGGTGGAGCTGCAGCACGCCCGCGCGCATCAGCGCGTGGGTGGAAAGCGTGTCACTTCCGCGCGCACTCCTTTCCACCGCGAGGACGCGAAGGCCCGCGCGTGCGAGGAGCATGGCGGTGGCGGCGCCGGCGACGCGCGCGCCGACGATGACAGCGTCGTAACTGGATTCGATGCGGGTCCGGGTGGTCATGGTCTTCTCCTATGTTCCTTTCAGGCGACTGCGAAACGGCGGTGCGCCATCCGATTCACGATGTGATCCGACAATTCGGCGGCATCGGCACCGACGCCATCGAGGAAACTCGAGTTGCGACGGCGCATGAAATTCAGCCCGAGCGCGTACAGGCCGGGCTTGCGGGTGATGCCGCCCTCGTGGTTGATCTCTCCACGCCCGTTGAGCACCGGCACACGGAGCCACGGGTACGCGCGGTGGTAGCCGGTCGCCCAGACGACGGTGCGAATACCCTCCGCCGCGAGGTCGATCATGCGCGGCGCGTTCGGCACCGGCACGCGCGCGGGGCGCTCCGCGGGTGCGGCACCGATGCCGTTGCCCGCGATGTGGCGGTCCACGCGGTCGAGCTGCTCGTGCATCTTCATCTCGGCCCGGTCGATCGACGCGGCCAGGTCGTCGGCCAGGTACGCGCGCCGGTTGAAGGCGCCGATCATGCGGCCCACGACGCGGATGCCCTGTTCCTGCAGAACCGCGAGGTCGAGCGAGCGATGGTCGTCGCTGCCGATCAGCTGCAGGGACGGCTGGCGGCGCGAGGCCGCGATGTCCCAGGCGTCGTCCACGGCCTCGGTGAGGACGCCCATCGCGTCGAACCACGCGAGGATGTCGCGGTCGCGGTAGTTGCGCGGAAGACGGGTGTGCCGCCCGACCGCCAGCGTCACCGGCCGGCCCGAGCGCGCGATCTCCGCTGCGAGCTGGATGCCGGTCGCGGAAGCGCCCACGATGAGCACGCCGCCGTCGCGCAGCCACTCCGCCCGGCGGTAGCGCGACGGCACGATCTGCGTGATGCCGGGCGCCAGTGCTGCCGCCATCGGCGGAACGTTGGGGCGATCGCTGTGCCCGGTCGCGATGACGACGTTCGGCGCGCGCCACACGCCCGTGTTCGTCTGCACCCGATAGCCGGCCGGGTCGCATTCGACCGAGTCGACCGTGACGCCGGTGTGGATCGGGGCCGCGAAGGAGCGCGCGTAGTCGTCCAGGTAGTTGATCACTTCCTGCTTCGTCATGAAGCCCTCCGGATCCGGGCCGCGGTACGACCAGCCCGGGAGGCGGCTCTGCCAGCGCGGCGTCAGCAGGTGCAGCGAGTCCCAACGCTCGCTCCGCCAGCGCTCGGCCACGCGTCCCCGCTCGAGGATTACGTGATCGACGCCGCGGTCCGCGAGGGTGCGGCTCATGGCGATTCCGGCCTGGCCGCCTCCGATGATGATGGTATCCGTGCGCTTCATCTTGTTTCGCCCTCCCCCGGCTGCGAACCGCCGACCGCACGCGTCACGACCGTCCGGCCGGCGGTTCATCGTTGTGTTCACCCCGCGTTCACCGTGATGGAGACGGGCACGCCGTTGGTGAGCACGTCGTACACCGCCGAGCGCCTGCGCGACTGCTCGATGATCTTCTCCAGCACTTCCGCGGGCGCGTCCCCCTTGATCTTGAAACTGATGCGGACGCCTTCGTAGCCGTTGCGCACGTCCTGGGAGAGTCCGAGGACTCCGCGCAGATCGATGTCGCCCTCGATGCTCGACTCGACTTCGTACAGTGTCACGCCGCGCGCGGCCGCGATGTTGCCCACGCCCGCGGTGAGGCACGAGGCAAGGGCGACGAGCAGGAACTCGACCGGCGTCGGGCCCTGGTCGCGTCCGACGAGCACCGCCGGGTGGTCGGCGTCGAATACGAACTCCTTCTCGTGCATGAGCTCGCTGCCCGCGCCGTAGAACGACTGGATGCGGGTGCGGCTGTGCGTGCCCTGCTGCCAGCGATTCGTGGCGCGGAACTGCGCCCGGCCCAGCTCCGGCTGCGCGCCCACGGCGTCGATGGTGGCGAAGAGCGTCGGCGTGTCGACGCCGTTGCGGGGTTCGGGGGCTTTTCTTTCGTTCATGGTGGCGGACATTTCAGTTCTCCTTCGGGTTCCGGCTTCTGGATTTGGGGCCGTCTGTCGGCCGCCGATGCTGACCCATATGGCACGAGCCGTTCCACTCGGGTCGAAGTCAGTAATATGTTATATAACAATTAGTTAGGTTGGAGCTCGTCACAGACCACCGCGACGACATCTCGTCATCGACGAAAAATCGTCGCGAGCGGCGACGAAAAATCGTCGTTCCGGGGCGACCGGGTGCTATCATGTCCGGCATGCCGGCACCCGCGGATTCAAGACGCATCGACGAAGAAGCCGCACTCCGGGCCGTTGTGGAAGGCACCGCGTCCGAGACCGGTGTTGAGTTCTACCGTGCCCTGGTGGAGAACCTCTCGCATGTCCTTGACACGCGCGGCGCGTGGGTGACCGAGTACGACGAAAAGACCGAGCGTCTGCGCGCGCTCGCGTTCAAATTCGGGAACAACTGGGTGGAGGACTTCGAGTACTCCATCGTGGGGACGGCGTGCGAAACGGCGATCCGCGAGAAGCGCCTGGTGCACATTCCCGACCGGGTCGTCGATCTCTATCCCCGCGACACGGATCCCAACATGCCCGGAATCGTGAGCTACCTCGGCGTTCCCATCCTGGACCGCGGCGACAAGATCATCGGCCACCTCGCCGTCGTCGACACCCGTCCCATGCCGGAGCAGAAGCGGCTGGTGCCGCTCTTCCAGATCTTCGCGAGCCGCGCCGCGGCGGAGATGCGGCGCCTGCACCTCGAATCCGCGGTGCGCGAGCGGGAAGAGAAGCTGACGCGCCTCATCGACGGCGCCATGGACGCCATCGTCGAGCTCGACCGCAATCTCGAGATCACGATGATGAACACCGCGGCGGAGAAGCTCTTCGGGTGCTCCTCCGCGCGCGTTCGCGGCCAGCGCGTCGAGCACCTCATCGGCGTCGACGCCACCCGGGAACTCACGACCTTCGCGGAGGAACTCGACCACCGGACCAGCGGCGACCGCCATATATGGATTCCCGGCATTCTCACGCCGCGGCCGCCCGGCCAGGAGCCCTTCCTGGCCGAGGCGACGCTCTCGCGCTACGAGGCGCACGGGCGGCCGTTCTTCACGATGATCCTGCGCAACGTGACCGAGCGCGTGAACGCCGAGCTGCGCATCGAGACGCTGTCGGCCCAGACCGAGTACCTGCGCGCGGAGATCGAGGAGGACCACGGCTTCGACGAGATCGTGGGCCGCAGCGCGTCGTTGCGCGCGGCGCTGCAGGCGGTGGCGCAGGTGGCGCACACGGACGCCACGGTGCTGATCCAGGGCGAGACGGGGACGGGGAAGGAACTGTTCGCGCGCGCCATCCACAAGCGGAGCCTGCGGCGTGAGGGGCCTCTCATTAAAGTGAACTGCGCCGCGATCCCGGCGACGCTGATCGAGAGCGAGTTCTTCGGCCACGAGAAGGGCGCGTTCACGGGCGCCACCCAGCGCCGCGACGGACGCTTCGCGCTCGCCCACGGCGGCACTATCTTCCTCGACGAGATCGGAGAGCTGCCGCTCGAGCTGCAGGGGAAGCTGCTCCGTGTACTGCAGGAGGGGGAATTCGAGCCGGTGGGCGGATCGAAGACGCGCCGCGTGAACGTGCGCGTGATCGCCGCCACCAACCGCGACCTCGACCGCGCGGTGCGGGAGGGCACGTTCCGCGAGGACCTCTACTACCGCCTGAGCGTGTTCCCGCTGCGGCTGCCGCCGCTGCGCGAGCGCGAAGACGACGTGGTGATCATCGCGAACAACCTGATCGCCAAGCTCGCGCGGAGCATGGGCAGCAAGGCCGGGCCGCTGCCGGACGATGCGGCGGCCGCGTTCACGTCGTACCCGTGGCCGGGCAACGTGCGCGAGCTGCGCAACGTGATCGAGCGTGCGCTCATTACGTCGGGCGGGGGACCGCTGAATCTCCAGCGGGTCCTTCCCGATGTGTCGCCCCTCCCGGCGCCGGCGCGCGCGCCGGAGGCCGCTCCCGCGATCATGGACGAGCGCCGGCTTCGCCGGATGGAACGCGACAACATGATCGCCGCGCTCGAGCAAGCGGGGTGGCGCGTGGGCGGCGACAACGGCGCGGCCTCGCTCATCGGAGTATCACCCTCGACGTTCAAGTCCCGCATGAAGGCGCTGGATATCCGTCGTCCCGACTGACCGGTTCGCAAAAGGGGCGGACCGACAGTGTCGGCCCGCCCCCGCGCGTCGCCCGTTGCCCGGGCGCCTGGAACGTCGTACACTACCGCTTCGCGAGCCCCGGCGGCATGCCGTGCGGGTGCCCACGCTTCCACTTGCCTCCCTTCCATTTCTTTTTGACCTCCCAGTAGCTTCCGCGATCGCGGTAGAACGTGCCGTCGTAGTAGTAGACGTTCGGGTATCCGGAAACACGGTACACGCCGATACTGGCGACATACACCAGTTCGACTCCCGCGTGATGGTGGACGTACCCGTCATGTGCTCTGCCGGGCGGATGGTCGTGCACGACCATGCAGCCGCTCCCGACCAGAGCCGCTCCGGCGAGGATGCACGCGACGGGGATGAGTGTTCTGATACGATGTGACATGTTCGTCACCTCCTGTTTGGATGAAAGCGCCGACCGCCCTAGAAGCGGACGCCGAAGGCGATAGCCGCCTCCGGGTCGTCCATCAGGACCGCCTTGAACTGGCCGTAGGGACGTACACTTCCGTGGTTGGCACCCAGGCCGAAGAGGAGATTCGCCCCGACGTCGACCTTCTCGTCCTCGAAGCGGCCGCGGTCGATCACGAAGATGGCCGGGCCCGCGCCCGCCCACACGGCGAGATCGGACGACGGCTGGAAGTCGTAATGAAAGTCCGCGTTCATCGCGACGATGTCACGGACGTCGCCCACCGCCAGCTCGAAGTTCGGATTGAAGTACCAGTTGTACGATTCCGAGAGTGGGGTCAACATCTCCGTCCCGATGCTGACCGCGTCGGCGTCGAAGTAATACCCGGCGCGCACGCCGAAGGATGTCGCCTGCGCCGGTGCGGCGAAGAGCATCGCGACGATGACGATCGCCAGCGAGGGGATAGTGAATGTTCTGAATCTGAACATGGAGATACCTCCTTCGATCGGTTGTCGGGGGCGATCGTCGGGGAGTCTCTTCAGGGGTTCAGTGCGGAGACTGTCCGAGGGGGCGTGCTGAAAATATATACACCGGCGCGGCGCCGGCGGGAGCGAATACGACGTTAAGTTGTTAGTTATCGGGGGCGTATGTGAGGGAACTAACGCCGGACGCGCCGCTGATGGCGGTGTAATATTGCTTACTAAACGGGCCGGTGCAACGGGCGGCGTGCTTCACTCGACCTGTCGCGCGCTGACGACTGCCGTCACGTTGCCCGCATCGCCCGCCGGCGACTCACCGGCCGCCGCCATGCTGGTGAGCACCACCGCGAAGAGTATCCCGAGGGCAACCAGCGCGCGGAACCAGATGTTGTCCGTGCGCCGCATCATTCCGTCCATGTGCTCACGACCCTTCCGCGAAGTCTCATCGCTCGTTATCCGTCTCCGTACCACGCGCCGGTCCTTCTCCCATGCCTGCGCTCATGAGGCCGGGGTTCGCGGGCCGCATGAGCAGCGACTCGGCCTGCTGACGGATCGCATCCAGGCGTTCCGGCGAGCCGCTGCGGGCCACGGCCACCACGCGCCCGGTGCGATCGAGGAGCAGCGTGCAAGGCAGGGACGGGATGTCCAATGCCGGGACGAGGGCCCCGCGCCCGTCGTGCAGAACGGTGAGAGTGAGCTTCTCGTCGTCCGCGAACCGTCGCGGCCTGCGCGCGTCCTCGTCGATCGAGATGGCGACCACGCGCCCGCCGCGCGGCGCCCACGCGTCATGCCACCCGTTCAGCACGGACAGTGATTCTCGACACTGCGCGCACCAGCTCGTCCAGAAGGTTACGACGACGACCTCGCCCCGGTACGACGACAGGGTCGTCTCGCGTCCATCGAGCCCGGTCAGGCGGTAGGTCGCCGGTGTGCTTCGGGCGTTGCCGTCCGCGCTGGTGGCCAGGGCCGTCGCGACGGCGATCGAAACGAGGATGAATGCGGTACCGAGTTTGTATTTAGCGTTCACACCGGTTCTTCTTCCTTCGCGCGACGGGCGGAGTTCGCGTCGATGCAGACGTTCCGTGGGGTGGCTGGCGCCTTCGCATTGGCTCTCATGGTTCTTCATCGCTTCCCTGAGGCTGCGCCTGCGCACTGCAGCGCGGAGCCTGGTTTCATGCATCGGGGAGTCGGGAATCGTCAGCGTGCAAGGGCCACGCCAATCGCGCGCGGATCGGCCGTCGTGCGTGGTGTGGAGGCGGGCGGGCGCGCCGGACTAGAAGTAGCGGGTCGTGTGGGTGGGCGGGAGGGACTCTTCGCGGTGGAAACGGGCGCGCAGCGCCTCCTCGATCCAGATGATCGTGGTTCCGTCCGCGCGTGGTTCGACCAGCACCGCCGCAACGTCGTTTCTGGCACGGGCGGTGGCGCGGGCGTCCTCCGGCCCCAGCACGAAGAGGGCGGTGGACCACGCGTCGGCGGTCATGGCATCGGCGGCGACGACGGTCGCCGA
>DASTOO010000090.1:0-4822 GCA_035762505.1 Candidatus Krumholzibacteriia bacterium | reverse complement strand
GAAGACGGTCAGTCTCGCAACTATCATAATGCGGCCGAGGAAGTCGCATACTTTGAGGAGAACACGATTCCAGACCTCGGCGATGAGTACGCGCAAGGCCGTTTGGTGGCGCAGACGATTTGTACCTCCTGCCATGGGGCGGCAATGGACGGCGTCGGCGAGCCGGCGGGCGACATTCAGGGCGCGCTCGAACTTGACGATACGCAATTGGAACGTCTTCTCCGCGACGGTATGGACCGGGACGGCAGGCCGATCGAGATGCCCTGGCCGGTACCTCACACACCTGCCGCGCTGACCGACGCGGAGATTGCCGCAGTCATCGCTTACACCAGGGCCCTTGCCAGACTCCGCAGCCAGTAGCGTTTCTCCAATGTCCAACTGGGTCTGTGGCAGCGGTAGGTGCAATGCGCGCACGGATCTTTCAGGTTGATTCGTCCTGCGAACGCTTCGCAGGGAGTACGGAAGGAAGGCGCGCGCGCCCTCCTGCTGCACACAGGGAGCGCGCTGGATTGGCTGGCCCCCGACGTGCTCGCGGCGCCCGTGCTGGAGAGTGCTTTGAGGTGATGAGCGGCGTCATGGTACGATCCATCGGTACCCGGGGGAATTGAGATCAAGTGATGCGTGGGCGTCTACGAGCTCAACGAGGATGAATACAGGATCTGCTATGCGGCCGAAGGCAAGACGGAGCGCCCGACCGAGTTCACGGCCAGAGCAGGCACCGGCCAGTATCTGGCGGTCTTCAAGCGCATGAAGTAGTGCGCGGACTTGTTGGCCTGCGGCCTCTTGGCGCTCGCTCGCTCGAAAGGAGAATGGCGATGCCTCAGCGCAGTATCTCCCGGATAAAATTCTCGAGCGTTTATCCGATGTATGTTCAGAAGGCCGAACGCAAGAACCGCACGAAAGAGGAAGTCGACCAGGTCATCTGCTGGTTGACGGGCTACAGCCGGGCGGAGCTTCAACGCCAGATCGAACTTGAAAGCGACTTTGAGACCTTCTTTGTAGAAGCGCCAGCGCTCAATCCGAAGGCCTCGCTCATCAAAGGCGTGGTGTGTGGTGTGCGCGTGGAAAACATTGAAGACCCGCTCATGCGGAAGGCTCGCTATCTGGACAAGCTTGTTGATGAGCTCGCAAAGGGAAAAACGCTGGACAAGATTCTGCGGCGGTAACCCCGGTGACGGCCCCCTTTGCGGAGAATGATAGGCCTATTCTCCGCAAATACTTGGTAGTATACTGGCAATTGCGGTGATTATTGGCATAATATCCGCAACCCGGTGCTTTGATTATGGCCTACATTCACGAGCTGCCAGACTGGCCGGATTTTACATGGGACGCTCGGGCTCTGGCCCAGGCCCTTGCCGCCGTGCGCCACAAGCAGGGCAGGCATCTCGGCCGGATGGAGGCCCTGGGCTTCGAGTCGCGGACCGAGGCCGGCATCACCGCGCTCACCCACGACGTCGTGAAGTCCTCCGCCATCGAGGGCCAGCAACTCGATGCCGATGAGGTTCGCTCATCGATCGCGCGCAGGCTCGGCCTGGATGCAGGAGGGCTGCCCGGGCCCGGGCGGGAAGTCGAGGGCATCGTGCAAATGATGCTCGATGCCACGCGGAACTTCGCACAACCCCTGACGGAAGAGCGGCTGTGCGGGTGGCACGCGGCCCTGTTTCCCACCGGCAGGAGCGGCACGCGTCGCATCACCGTCGGCGCGTGGCGCAAGGACGAGCACGGACCGATGCAGGTCGTCTCCGGACCGATGGGAAGGGAGCGCGTGCATTTCCAGGCGCCGGATGCAAGGCGTCTTCCCGCGGAGATGGAACGATTCCTCGACTGGTTCAAGCCGTCGACCGATGCGGACCCGGTGCTCCGGGCCGGTGTTGCGCATTTCTGGTTCGTTACGATCCACCCGTTCGACGACGGCAACGGGCGTATCGCGAGGGCGATTGCCGATATGGCGCTTTCATACGCCGATGGATCGGAGGATCGTTTTTACAGCATGTCCGCAACCACCGAGGCGATGCGCACGGAATACTATCTTCAGCTTGAATCCGCACAGCGCGGATCGCTGGATATCACATCCTGGCTGGCCTGGTTTCTCGGATGCCTCGATCGCGCCCTCGACGCATCTGATGCCATGCTCGCCTCGGTCCTCCACAGGGCCAGGCTCTGGCAACGGATCAATGCCTGGCCGGTCAACGAGCGCCAGCGCACCGTCATCAACCGGATGCTGGAGCGCGACTGGGAGGGGAATCTGAATACGTCGAAGTATGCGCGCCTTGCCAGGTGCTCTCAGGACACAGCCCTCCGCGACATCCAGGAGCTGCTGGAGCGCGGCGTTCTCATCAAGAGCGCGAGCGGAGGCCGAAGCACCAGCTATCGGCTGGCTAAACCCGATGAGGGCGTTTCGTAACGGCAGGTTGCGTCCGGTGGCGATCCCTCCCTATAATGCCACCGGGTTCGAGCGGGCGAGATGATCGCGGGCGGCCCTTGTGGCCGCTCGAGGAAAGTCCGAGCACCGCGGAGCAGGGTGCCGGGTAACGCCCGGCGGAAGTGATTCCAGGGAAAGTGCCACAGAAAACACACCGCCCAAGACCGGTGCAGACCGGGACGGCAAGGGTGAAAAGGTGAGGTAAGAGCTCACCGGGCTTCCGGCGACGGCGGCCGTCATGGTAAACCCCACCCGGTGCAAGACCAAATAGGAGGGCAGAGGCGCTCCGCCTCGTTACGACTCTCGGGTTGGTCGCTCGAGGTGTCCGGCAACGGGCATCCCAGACAAATGATCGTCCTCCTTCGGGAGAACAGAACTCGGCTTACGTCCCGCTCGGGCCCGTTTTTCTTCCCGGATAATCGATGAACAAGTACCGCTGGCTGGTGAATGAGCGAGGCAACGGAGCGGCCGCGGGGCTGGCCGCGACGTTGAACATCCCTCGCGCGGGCGCGCGCCTGCTCGCGGCGCGCGACGTCGCCGACGCGTCCGCGGCGCGCGATTTTCTCTCGCCCCCCGACAGCAGCGTCCACGACCCCTTTTTCTTCGCGCGCATGCGCGACGCCGTCACCCTGGTGCAGGCCGCGGCGCGCGACGGGAAGACCGTCCTCGTCCACGGCGACTACGACGCCGACGGCATCTCCGGCACCGCGATTCTCTTCCACTACCTCGACGGGCCGTTCGCCACCGTGCTGCGTTTCGTCCCGGACCGCCGGCGCGACGGCTACGGGGTCGCCGAGCGCGCGGTGGCGTGGGCGATCGATCAGAAGGTGGGGCTCTTCATCGCGGTCGACTGCGGCACCTCCGACGCGGAGCGCCTGCGCCGCGTGCAAGCGGCCGGCATTCCGGTGATCGTCTGCGACCACCACCAGATGCCGGTGGAGGGCTTCGACGGCGGGGTGCTCCTGAATCCGGTATGCCCGGGCGAGACCTATCCGTTCGGCGGTCTGTGCGGCGCCGGGGTGGCGTTCAAGCTGGTGCAGGCGCTGCAGACGTCGGGCTTCGCCGGCGGCGTGAATCCGAGCGATCTCCTCGACCTTGTCGCACTCGCCACGGTGGCGGACATGGCGCCGCTCACGGGCGAGAACCGCTTCCTCGTCAAGGCGGGTCTCGCGCGCATCAATCGCGGCATGCGCGCGGGTCTCGAAGCGATCCGCGGCCTCGCGCGCCTCAACGGGAGCGAGATCACCGCGCGGCACCTCTCCTTCGCGTTTGCACCCCGCCTCAATGCGCCCGGGCGGGTGTCGCGCGCCCGGCCGTCGCTCGAGATCCTGTGCGCGAGTGCCCGCGACCGCGCGTTCGAGCTGGCCATGATCCTCGAGGGAGACAACGAGCGCCGGCGCGAGCTGACGCAGCGCGTGCACGAAGAGGCCGTCGCGGCGATCAACGGCATGCCGGACCGCGACACGCGCGGCGGCTTCGTGCTCGTCGGCGAAACCTGGGACGAGGGTGTGCTCGGCATCGCCGCGGCGCGCGTGGTGGAGCAGTTCGGGCGCCCCGCCATCCTCATGAGCCCGAGCAACGGACTGCTCAAGGGATCGGGACGCAGCATCGCGGGCGTCAACCTCAAGGAGCAGCTCGACCACTTCCACGACGACCTCATCCGCTACGGCGGGCACGCCGGTGCGGTGGGGCTGACGCTGGAGCCGTCCAAGCTGGACCGGTTCGCGAATGCGTTCTCCGACCGGCTGCGCGACACGGTGGGCGTCGAGCGCGGCGTGCCGCTGCGGATTGACGCCGTGCTCGCGATTGCGGAGTGCGACCACGACCTGCTCGACTTCCTCGCGCGCTGCGAGCCGTTCGGGAACGCCAACGAGGAGCCGGTGTGGATGCTGCGCGACGTGCAGATCACGCGCGACACGACCATCGTCGGGGACGGGCACATGAAGCTCTTCTTCATGGACGCGGACGGGGCGCGCGGTTCGGCCATCTCCTTCGGCTGGGATCGCCCGCAGACGCCGGAGGATCTCCACGGCCGCGCCGTCGACCTGGCGGTGACGGTCCGCAAGAGCTCCTACCTCGGCACGGTGTACCCGGACCTGCGCCTCGTCGATATCCGGGAGAGCGGCGCCTGATGCGCGCGGTCGTCCAGCGCGTGGCGCGCGCGACGGTCGAGGTCGACGGCCGCGCGACCGGCTCGATCGAGCGCGGCTTCCTGGTGCTGGCCGGCTTCCGCAAGGGCGACGGCGAGGACGCCGCGCGCTGGATGGCGCGGAAGATCGCCTCGTTGCGCGTGTTCGAGGACGAGAACGAGCGCATGTCCATGGGACTCGACGCAGTACGGGGGCGCGTGCTGGTGGTGTCCCAGTTCACCCTCTATGGCGACGTGCACAAGGGCGCGCG
>DASTOO010000089.1:0-4841 GCA_035762505.1 Candidatus Krumholzibacteriia bacterium | reverse complement strand
ACGGCTTCGTCTTCGCGGTCCTCGGACATATCGGCGGGCTCCTCGACGAGAAGGGGCTGCCCGGACTCGGGGTCCTGTCCGGCGCGCTGGGAGTGCTCGCGGCGCCGGCTCTCGCGGTGCTCTACGGGGTTTTCGGCTCGGTGGTCGTCGCGATCGGCGGCGCCCTGTACAATCTGGCGGCCCGGTGGGTCGGGGGAATCGGCCTCGACCTGGATATGAACGAGCCTTCGCCGGGTCCGCCGTCGACGCCGGTTTCGTAGTGTCTCTGGGTGCGCCCGTAGCTCAACTGGATAGAGCGTGTGGCTACGGACCACAAGGCTAGGGGTTCAAGTCCTCTCGGGCGCACCATTCCCGCCGCACCGTCACTCGAATATATCTGAAACTTTCGCGTACCGGGGGCGGTCCCAGCAGTGTTGCCGGGCCGGGCCCCCGCCCGGTCGTGGCCCGACCTGAAACATCCATATGCGGGGGCGCGTAGACACGTCAGCGCCCGGCCGGTGCGCGAAACTCCTTGCGACTGTTACCCGGAGACTCCAACGGAGACCCCATGAACAAGCTCACACGCCGGAACCTGATTATCGCGATCGCGAGCCTCGTCATCACGCTGGGAGTCCTGGTCTTCTTCAACCGGAGCCGCCTGATCGGGATCGAGGGGACGGATGCCAACGCGTCAGACAGCACCCTCGCGGCGGACTCGACGGTCGCGGCGGCGAAGGCGGACGACAAGAAAAGCAAGAAGGGCAAGAAGAAGGACAAGAAGGAAGAAACGCCCGTCCCGGTGGAGGTGACCACCGTCACGCCGCGCGCGATCTCGACGTACTACCAGACCACCGCCACGCTCGAACCGGAGAAGCGCGTCGACATCCTCGCCAAGATATCGGGCGAGGTGAAGCAGATCCTGGTGGAAGAAGGCGACTTCGTGAAGGAAGGCGAAGTGCTCTGCAGCTTGGACGACGCCGAGTTGAGCGTGGCGCTTGACCAGGCGCGCATCAACCGCGACAAGCAGAAGCTCGAGCTGGAGCGGCTGGACACGATGCGCGAGCAGAATCTCATCTCGGACAAGGAATACCAGGACATCAAGTACCAGTTCGAGCTGGCGGCGAACGCGTACGAGTCCGCGCGCGTGAAGTACGAGTACACGCGGATCCGCGCGCCGTTCGCCGGCGTCGTCACCAGCCGGCTGGTGGACCCGGGCGAGAACATCGCCATGGCGGCGCGGCTGTTCGTGATGGCCGACACGCGCCCGCTGCTCCTGTCCATGTACCTCCCCGAAGCCGAGGCGCGCCGCGTCCACCCCGGTCAGAAGGTGTTCATCCGTCCCGACACCGATCCCGAGGCGCAGTACACCGGCGAGATTCTTCGCATCGCCCCCGAGGTGGACCTGCGCACCGGGACGGTGAAGGTGACGGCGCAGACCACGGGTGGCGGCGTTCCCGGGAGTTTCGTGCGCGTGCGCATCCTGATGGACACGCACGACGGCGTGCTGGCCGTGCCACGCCGCAGCATCGTTTCGGACGCGGGCGATCATTTCGTCTACATCGCCGCGGCGGACACGGTGCGCAAGGCGCGCGTGGACGTCGGATACGAGGACGAAACCCACGCGGAGATCACGCGCGGCCTTGTGCGCGGCGATACGGTCGTGACCGCCGGGGTGGGCGGAATCCGCGAAGGCACCAGGGTCAAGACGGTCCGCTCCGAGGAAGTCACCGCCGACAAGCGCAGCGCCGGAACCACCGAGTAGGCGGCGCGCTCCCATGCGTATCGTCGACCTCTCGATCAGGCGCCCCGTCACGGTGACGATGATCTTCGTCGCCGTCGTGGTGTTCGGGTTCGTGGCGCTCTCACGCCTGCCGCTGCGCCTGCTCCCCGAGATCTCCTACCCCTCGCTCACGATCCAGACCGAGTACCCCGACGCCGCGCCCGCCGAGGTGGAGAACTTCGTGACGCGGCCGCTGGAGGAGGCGGTCGGCGTCATCAGCGGACTGCGCACGGTGCGCTCCGTTTCCAAGCCGGGCACGTCGGAGATCATCCTGGAGTTCACCTGGAAGACGTCTATGCAGTACGCGGCGCTCGACGTGCGCGACAAGATCGACCTGGTGCGGCTGCCGCGCGAGTGCAAGGCGCCGGTGATACTCCGCTACGACCCGTCGCTCGACCCGGTGGTGCGGATCGGAATCTCCGGCAGCGACAACCTGGTCCGGCTGCGCAATCTCGCCGATTACACCATCAAGAAGGAACTGGAGGCGCTGGACGGTGTCGCCAGCGCCAAGGTGCTGGGCGGGCTCGAAGAGGAGATCCAGGTCGAGCTGGACGAGCGCCGGCTCTCGAGCTACGGCATTCCCATCGCGACGGTGGCGTCGCGGCTGGCACAGGACAACGTCAACCAGTCGGGCGGGCGCCTGCGCGACAAGGGCTCCGAGTTCCTGCTGCGCACCGAGAACGAGTTCCAGAGCGTCGACGACATCGCCAACACCATCGTGCGCGAGGAAGAGGGGCGGCGCGTGATCCTCGCGGATCTGGGGACGGTGACGCGCGGCCACGTCGAGCGCGAAGTGATCACCCGCCTCAACGGCGAGGAAGTGGTGGAGGTCGCGATCTACAAGGAGGGCGACGCCAACACCGTGACGGTGGCGGGCGCCGTTCGCCAGCGCCTGGACAGAATGAAGCGCCAGCTCCCGGACGACGTCAGGATCGACACGCTGTTCGACCAGTCGCGCTTCATCAAGAGCGCCATCGACGAGGTGCGGGCGAACGCCATCCAGGGCGCGCTCCTCGCGGTCCTCATCCTCTACCTGTTCCTGCGCGATTTCCGCAGCACGCTCATCATCGGCCTGTCGATTCCGATCTCGATCATGTTCGCGTTCGTGATCATGCAGCAGCTCGGGGTGTCGCTGAACCTCATGTCGCTCGGCGGTCTCGCGCTGGGCGTGGGCATGCTGGTGGACAACTCGATCGTCGTGCTGGAGAGCATCGCGCGCCACAAGGAGCGCGAGCCGGACCGGAGGAAGGCCACCGCGGCCGGGGCCAAGGAAGTCGCCTCCGCCGTCACGGGCTCCACGCTGACCACGGTCGCGGTGTTCCTGCCCATCGTGTTCGTCGAGGGGCTGGCCGGCCAGGTGTTCAAGGATCAGGCTCTGACGGTGTCGATCTCGCTCCTCGCGTCGCTGGTGGTGTCGTTGATGTTGATCCCGATGGCGTCGGCGATGGACTTTCGCGCGCGCGGGGCCGCGGCGCCGGAGGCGGCGAAGCCGCTGCCGCGGCGCCGCCTGGCGCGCTGGCTGGCGCCGGTCGCGCGCGTGCTCACCGGCACGGTGCCGGTGTTCGTCATGCGGGTCGTGCGCCGCGCGTCGGCCCTCGTGGCGCGCGGGGTGGCGGCGGCGTTCCACCCGCTGCGCGCGGCCTACGACCGTTTCTTCCCGCGGCTGGAAGCCTCGTACGGTCGGGCGCTCGATCGCGTGCTCGCGCGGCGCGCCGTGTTCCTCGCCGGCGTGCTGGCGCTGTTCGCAGCCACCGCGGCGCTGTCGCCGCTCATCGGCAAGGAAGTGATCCCGCAGTTCTCGCAGGGCGAGTTCAGCTTCGCGGTGCAGCTCCCGGAGGGGACGCCGCTCGAGGCGACCGACGCGCGCCTCACCCGCATGGAAGAAATGGTGGACGGAGAGCCGGGCGTGGAGTCGTACTTCACCAGCGTCGGAACCGCCACGCGCCTCGGCAGCAACGTCAAGAGCAAGGACGAAAACCTGGGGCAGCTCAACGTGGTCATGGAGCGCAAGGGCGACCCGGCGGCCGAGGAGGCGCTGGTCTCGTCGCTGCGCAAGCAGTTCGAGCGCATCGAGGGCGTCGATATCAAGTTCGCGCGCCCCTCGTACTTCACCTTCCAGACGCCGCTGGAGGTGCACGTCTTCGGCTACGACCTCGACGAGCTCAAGCGTTTCTCCGACGACCTCGCCCTGCGCATGGCGGAGATCCCCGGGGTGAAGGACGTCAAGTCGTCGCTGGAGTTCGGGAACCCCGAGCTGAACGTCGCCTTCGACCGCGTGCGCATGTCCGCCATGGGCCTCTCCATCGAGGAGGTCGCCAACACCGTGCGCACCAAGATCGCGGGCGACGTGCCCACGCAGTTCAAGGAGCGGGACAAGCAGGTCGACATCCGGGTCCGCACCACGGCCTGGCGGGCGGAGGACGTTGGCGCCATGCGCGCGCTGGTGGTGACGGAGCGCGACGGCGCGCCCGTCATGCTGGGGACCATCGCCAGCGTCGACGTCGCGCGCGGGGTGAACCAGATCTCGCGCGTGTCGCAGCAACGGGCCGCGATCGTGTCCGGCAACGTGTCCGGCCGCGATCTGGGCAACGTGGCGCGGGATGCGGAGGCGGCGCTGGCGTCGCTGCGTATTCCGCAGGGGATCACGGTGGAACTGGGCGGCGAGAACGAGGAGCTGCAGCGCTCCTACCGCAGCCTGATGCTGGCGCTCATCCTGGCCGTCTTCCTCGTGTACCTGGTGATGGCGGCGCAGTTCGAGTCGTTCGTGCATCCCTTCATCATCATGTTCACGGTGCCGCTGGCGGCGACCGGCGTGATCCTGACCCTGCACGTCGCCGTCACGCTGGACCGGGGCTACGGGGCGGCGGGCCTGGTGGGGGCGGCGGGAACCGTCGGCATGGGCCTGGGCGCTCCGCTGATGGGCAAGCTGATCGACAGCAGGGGACTGCGGTCGATGCTCGCCGTGAGCGTGACCGCCTCGGCCGCCTTCTGGCTCATCGCGCCCCTGATGAACTACTGGACGTTGCTGGTCTGCTCGTTCGCGGTCGGCCTGCTCGGCGTGCCGATGATGTCGATCGGCCGC
>DASTOO010000088.1:0-4311 GCA_035762505.1 Candidatus Krumholzibacteriia bacterium | reverse complement strand
GGGTCCAAGGCGTCGGACTCGGAAGTGATCCAGCATGTCGTGGTCCTCAAGGAAGAGACCGAGAAGCTGCGCGAGCAGGTCCAGAACCTCGAGTAGACCGATGCCGCCGCGATCCTCGGTTCCGTTTCTCGTCGTCGTTTCCGGCCCGTCGGGGGTGGGTAAGACGACGCTCATCGAGCGCCTGCTCGCCGCCGACCCGCTGACCCGCCGCTGCATCACCGCCACCACCCGGGCGCCGCGAACCGGCGAAATCGAGGGCGAGGACTACTTCTTCGTCTCGCGCCCGCGCTTCGAGAGCATGAAGGCGGGCGAGCTGGTGGAGTGGGCGGAGGTGCACGGGGAAAGCTACGGCGTACCAAGGGCTTATCTCGACAGGGAGCGTCTCGCCGGGCACGACGTGGTGCTCAACATTGACATACAGGGCGGGGATCGGGTAAAAGGGTTCTTTCCCGACGCCGTGATGGTCTTCATATTACCCCCATCGTTCGGCGCGCTCGAAGCGCGCCTCCGGGGGCGGGGAGACGTGCCGGCCGGCGACCTGGCGGTCCGGCTGGCCAACGCCAGGACGGAACTCGCGGCCGCAGCCCGTTACGAGTATCTCGTCGTGAACGACGATCTAGACCGCGCCGCCGCCGAGCTCGGTGCCATCGTGGTGGCCGAACGGGCGCGCCGGGTTCGCAAGGCGAGCGGATTCGCCGAGCGGACCGACCGCTAGTTACCACTTCAGGAGAGTAGAACCCACATGCCGACTCCGATCGAAAAACTGGTCATCATCGAGAAGATCGCCGACAAGGCGACGAACCGCTACGAAGCGGTGCGCGTCATGGCCCGCGAGGCGCGCCGACTCAACTCGCTCGTCATTCGTGGCGCGGAGCCGGAGCCGGATTTCAAGCCGACGTCCACCGCCGTGAAGCGGATGATCAACGGCAAGATCCACTGGCAGTACGTCGAGGAAGAGACGGGCCGCGGAGACTTCTTTTCCGAATAGGTAGTCCCCGGGGCGGCCTGTTCCGCGGACGGGAGACATCGCGCGCCGCCCTTCCCACATGAGCCTCACCGGCAAGAAGATACTCCTCGGGGTCACGGGGGGGATCGCGGCCTACAAGGCGGTCTTCCTCCTGCGGCTGTTCAAGAAGGCGGGCGCCGACGTGAAGGTCGTGATGACCGAGGCCGCCGCCGAATTCGTCACCCCGCTCACCTTCGAGTCCCTCTCCGAGCATCCCGTCCGCGTGCGCATCTTCGAGGTCGAAGGGAAGACCGCGGGCGCCGTCTCGCCCATCGAGCACATCGACCTCGCCAAGTGGCCCGACGCGATCGTCATCGCACCGTGCACCGCCAACACGCTCGCGAACTTCGCGCACGGCCGCGCGGACGATCTCCTCTCCACCATCGTGAGCGCGTATCGCGGGCCCATCTTCCTCTCGCCCGCCATGAATGACGTCATGTGGGAGAACGCGGGGACGCAGGACAACATGCGTCTCCTCTCCGACCGCGGCTACCGCACGGTGCCGCCCGAGAAGGGCGACCTCGCCTGCGGCTACGAAGCCACGGGACGGATGGCGGAACCGGAGTCGATCTTCGACGCGGTGCGCGCCTTCCTCTCGTCGCCCTGGCGCGGGCTCCACGTGCTGGTGAGCGCGGGCGGGACCGAAGAGGACATCGATCCCGTGCGCATCGTCTCGAACCGCTCCAGCGGCAAGATGGGATTCGCGGTGGCGGAGGCGGCGCGCGACCTCGGCGCAGACGTCACGGTGGTGGCGGGACGCACGTCGGTGCAGGCGCCGTACGGTGTGCGCGTGGTGCGGGTGCGGACCAGCGCCGAGATGTCGAAGGCGCTGCACGATGCGTTCGACAAGAGCGACGTGCTGGTGATGACGGCCGCCGTGGCCGACTTCCGGCCGGTGCAGCTCCTCGAGAAGAAGAAGAAGTCCGCGGACACCTGGACGCTCGACCTCGTGAAGACCGAGGACATCCTCTCCACGCTGGGCGCGGCGAAGGGCGGCCGCGTCATCGTGGGCTTCGCGCTCGAAACGGACGACGAGGAACTGAACGCGCTCGCCAAGCGCCAGAAGAAGCACTGCGACGTGATCGTGTCGAACAACCCCGGCGTTCCCGGCGCCGCCTTCTCGCACGACACCAACGTGGTCACGATCTACAACGCCCAGGGGCGCGTCTACCAGAGCGACGGTCCCGAAAGCAAGCGCAAGATCGCGCACATCCTCCTTGCGCTGGTCGCGAAGGAGCCCGCCTTCGCGAAACTCCGCTCTATTTGACGGGCGTGGTTGCGCGGACGCGAGGGACACGGTAGAGTCGCCGCCATGGCCACACGCACCGATACCCGCCGCGCCGCTTCCGCGGCGCTGAAGCGCCTCGAGAGAAAGGGCGTCCGCTCGGTCTACCTGGAAGGACGCGAGCTCGAGACGGTCATCCCCCCGGTAGCGGCGCCCGCGGGCGATAGTGCCGCCCTCGCCGAGCTCGCGAAGACCGTGTCGGTCTGCACGCGCTGCGCGCTGCACGAGACGCGCAGGCAGACCGTGTTCGGGGTGGGCAATCCCCGCGCGAAGCTCATGTTCATCGGCGAAGCCCCCGGCGCGGACGAAGACGCGAAGGGCGAGCCGTTCGTGGGACGCGCGGGCCAGCTCCTCACGAAGATCATCGCCGCGATGGGGATGACGCGCGAGGAGGTCTACATCGGAAACATCCTCAAGTGCCGGCCGCCGCAGAACCGTGACCCGCTCCCGTCCGAGGTCCAGTGCTGCGAGGAGTACCTGCGCGCGCAGATCGCGCTGATCCAGCCGAAGTACATCTGCGCGCTGGGCCGCATCGCCGCGCACTGGCTCCTCAAGACCGACGCGCCGCTCGGGGCGCTGCGGTCGGGCCAGCACACGTACGAGGGGATCCCCGTGATCGTCACGTATCACCCGGCGGCGCTGCTCCGCAATCCCGCCTTCAAGACGCCGTGCTGGGAAGACATGAAGAAGCTCATGGCGCTGCTCAAGGAAGCGGAGTGAGATGCGAGAATTCACCGACGGTTCCGCCGCGATCGTTCGTGGCGCCCTCGACGCCGGCTGCACCTTCTTTGCGGGATATCCCATCACGCCCGCCTCTCCCATTCTCATGCAGATGATCCGCGAGCTGCCCAAGGTGGGCGGTGTGGCCATCCAGGCCGAAGACGAGATTGCCTCCATCGGCATGTGCATCGGCGCCACGCTGGCGGGGGCGCGCGCGATGACGGCGAGCAGCGGCCCCGGGCTCTCGTTGTACAGCGAGAACATCGGGCTCGCGATCATCGGGGAAGTCCCGCTCGTGATCGTGGACGTGCAGCGCCTCGGCCCCGCGACGGGCGGCGCCACCACGGTCGGGCAGGGCGACGTGCAGTTCGCGCGCTGGGGCACGGCGGGCGGGTATCCTATCATCGTGCTGGCGCCGTCGTCGGTGATCGAGTGCTACGCGATCACGCGGCGCGCGTTCGACATGGCAGAGCGCTTCCGTTGTCCCGTCCTCGTTCTCGCCGACAAGGAACTCAACATGACGACGACCACGGTCGACGTGACCCGCTACGAAGCGCCGCCGGTCCGTGAGCGCGGCGTGCCGGCCGGGGGCGAACCCCCCTACCGTTATGTTCCCGCGGGTGACGTGCCCCCGCTTGCGCAGTACGGCGGCGACGGGCTGGTGCGCTTCACCGGTTCGACGCACGACGAGCGCGCGTTCATCACGAAGGCGCCCGACGAGGTGGCGGCGATGAACGAGCACCTGCGCGCGAAGATCGAAGATCACGCCGCCGAGATCGAGCTGGTGGCTGCGGACCTCGAGCCGGGCGCGACCACGCTCTTCGTGAGCTACGGAATCACCGCCGGCGCGATGCGCGAGGCGGTGCGCACCGCGCGCGCGGCGGGACGCAGGGTTTCGTCCCTCACCGTGCAGAGCCTGTGGCCGGTTCCCGAGAGCGCGATTCGCGCCGCGCTCGCCGGCGTCACACGCGTCGTGGTGGCCGAGTTGAATCACGGGCAGTACCGACGCGAGATCGAGCGCCTGGCCGGGTCGACGGAAGTGGTCGGGATCAACCGCGTGGACGGCGAGCTGATCGCGCCCGCCGCGTTCATTGCGACGCTGCCCGCGGAGGTGCGGGCGTGACCGAACCCACCACCATCACCACGCTCGCCACGTACCGGAACGAAACACCGTATCCGTTCTGTCCCGGCTGCGGGCACCACGCGATCCTCGATCACCTGAGCACCGCGCTAGCGTCGCTGCAGGTGGACCCGAAGAGGATCGTGCTGGTGAGCGACATCGGTTGCTCGGGGCTCTCGG
>DASTOO010000087.1:0-2420 GCA_035762505.1 Candidatus Krumholzibacteriia bacterium | reverse complement strand
GCGCGATCATATTCTCATTCATGGTTCATCCCGACTTCGTCCCGCTGGGATTGCGGACGGTGTCCGGGGTGTCGTTCTCGCTGTTCGCGCTCATTCTGATCACGGTGCTGCTGTCGCTCCTGCGTCCGGAGGGATTCAAGCGCGCGGCACACGGCTTCCTGCAGCGCATTCCGCGCATCGGACCGCGGCTCGAGCACTCGCACGCCGTCGAGAAGCTGTTCGAGACGGTCGATCGCTACCACGACCTCATGACGGGGTTCCTGGTGCGGGGGAAGACGATCTTCGCGGCCGGACTGCTGCTCACGGGCATCATCTATATCAACAAGTTCATGATCGCATGGGTGGTGTTGAAGGGCCTCGGCGTCCATGCGGACCCGTGGAGCGTGCTCTACATGCAGGTGGTGCTGCTCCTGATCTTCTACTTCTCGCCGTCGCCCGGCGCGTCGGGTTTCGCGGAAGTGACGACAATGGCGGTGATGGGCTCGGTGATCCCCAAAGGCTACGAAGGGACGTTCATTCTGCTGTGGCGCTTCTTCACGCTGGTGCTGAACATGCTGATCGGCGCCGGGGTGCTGATCGCCTACCTCTCGGGACGGCGGGGACGCCGCCACCCGCCCGCGAAGAGTCGGTAAGTCCTCTGTTATTCCGCGCGCAGGACCCGCGCGGTTGCGCAGAACGGCATCCCTACTCGAACACGTACTCGCGGACCTTCTCCGCGATCTTGCGCTCCGACATCTTGTCCGCCGGCTCCACCGCGAGCGGAACGCCGCGCAGATCGGGCGCCTTCGAGGCGAGGTCGACGAACTCGTTCTTCGCCGCCGCCGGCCCCATCACCAGCAACTGGTCCGGGTGGCCGACGCGGTGCACCACATCCTTGTAGAATCGGGCGAGCTGGTGCTGATAGCGCTCCTCGCGCTGATGCTCGCCCACCGTGGCTTGCGGCCCCCAGGGCGTCTTCATGCGCCAGCCGCCGGAAGGCCCGGCGTGACGCTCGACGTCCGCCTTGATGACGCTGCGTGATTCGACCCCGTCGATGATCTGAATTACCACGGCCTTGCGGTGATCGATCCAGATGCCCACTTTGTTCATTGATGCGGTCTCCTTGCCGCGGCCCTCTCCTCCCTATCCTGTTGCCTGCCATGCTCCAGTGCAACCTCGCCGGTGGCGATCACGCCGTCGTGCGACCGCTCGACGCCGCGCACGGCCACGCGCGCGATCCGGTTGCTGAGATCGTCCGGGGACTCGACGCGCACCCGGATGTACGTGTCGGAAAAGCCCGTGTGGACGCCGTTGCGCGAGCGGCCCTCGAAGAGGACGTCCATCTCGCGCCCCGCCTGCGACGCGTAGACGTCGTGCTTTCTTGCGAGCGCAAGGCGGTGCAAGCGCTCGCTCCGGCGCCGGATCCCGGCCGGGGCCACCGGATCTTCCATCACGAAGGCGCTCGTCCGCGGACGCGCCGAGAAACTGAACACGTGCACGTTCACGAACGGGAGCGCGTGGATCATCTCGCACGAGCGCTCGAAGGCCGCCTCGCTCTCGCCCGGGAATCCCACCATCACATCGGTGCCCAGGCCGATCCCGGGCACGCGCGCCAGCGCTTCTTCCATGAAGGCGCGCCAGGAGCCGGCGTCGTAGCGGCGGCGCATGCGCGCGAGTATCTCGTCATCGCCGCTCTGCAACGGGACGTGGAGGTAGCGGCAGAGTTTCCGGTTGCAGGCCATCTCCGCGAGGAGCGCATCCTCGACGGTCGTGGGCTCGATGGAGCTGATGCGGATGCGGTCGAGGCCGTCGATGTCGGCCAGCGCCTTCACCAGGTCGGCGAGCGAACGCGCGCCGTCGCGGTACGTGCCCACGTTGACGCCGGTGATGACGACCTCGCGGTGGCCCGCGGCGGCGAGCTGGCGCGCTTCGCGCAGAACGTCGTGGAAGTCGCGGCTGCGCGCGCGACCGCGGCTGCGCGGGATGATACAGAACGCGCACACGAAGTCGCAGCCTTCCTGCACCTTGATATTGGCGCGTGTGCGCAACGGATAGCGCCCCGCTCCCTCGATCGCGAAAGCGCCGCGGGTCGCCGCATGGTTGATGACCGCCGCCTCGGGGAGCTTCACCGGCGCGGGGATGATCTCCGCGAGCCGCAGCTTGTCGGCCGTCCCCACCACGAAGTCGACGCCCCGGATGCGCGCGATCTCCTCCGCGTCGGTCTGCGCGTAGCACCCGATGGCCGCCACACACGCGTCGGGATTGCGCTTGATGAGCCACCGCAAACGGCGGCGGCACCGGGCGGTCGCGTGCGTGGTGAGCGTGCAGGTGTGAAGGACGAACAGATCCGCGGCGAGGGGATCGCTGGTGACGGCGTAGCCTTTCGCTTCGAACCGGCTCCGGAGGATTGCGGTCTCCGCCTGGTTCAGGCGGCAGCCCAT
>DASTOO010000086.1:0-21213 GCA_035762505.1 Candidatus Krumholzibacteriia bacterium | reverse complement strand
GTCGTAGCTCGTCCAGTAGAACTCCACCTCCGCGCCCGGCATCATCGGATACACCGACGGGTTCGCGTAGCCGCCCACCGCTTCGGTGAACGCGGTCGGCCCGGTCAGGTTGAAGTCCAGGTGCTCGTAGTACGAGGGAATGGCGCCGAAGGGCGACGCGCCCGCGACGCCGGATGCCCCGCACGTCACCGCGAAAGCGGCGATGGCGGCGAGAATTCGTTTCGACATGATGAGGTTGCTCCTTCTCGGCGCCGGCTCGGGCGTCGGAGCGACTATTCTAAACGGATTCCAGCGCTTCGATCAATGCGGTTGAGCGCGGCGCGTGCGCGCCGTACAATGGGCCGATGAGCGCACCGACCACTGCCGCGACGCCGGGGAGTCCGTCCCCCGGGAAACGTGCCGTTCTGATCCTGATGCTCCTGGGCGGCGCGCTGGTCGCCGCCCTGCTCATCGGGGAGATTTTCCTCCGCCTGGTCCCGATTCCCGGGATCTCGTTCCACGCGTTCTATTACGACTCCGTCACCGGCGGCCGCAATTATCCCAACGCCACGCTGATGTACCGCAATGCGCGCGGCGAGGAGGTCCGGCGCCGGACCAACAGCTGGGGCTTCCCGGACGTCGAGCACGAGCTGGAACGGGTCCCCAACACGCTTCGCATCGGGTTCTTCGGCGACTCCTACGCCGAGGCGATGCAGGTTCAGCTGGAGGACACGTATTTTCGCGTCGTCGACCGCGAGCTGAACGCCCGTATCGACGAGTTGCAGGGCGCGGCCAACCGGCACGGCGAGCCCATCCACCGCGTCGAGGCGATCTGCTTCGGAATGTCGGGACGCAGCACGCTGCAGTCCTGGCTCGAATGCGGGCAATGGATGGACCGGACCGACCTCGATTATGTCGTCTACCTGTTCGTGGAGAACGATCCCATCGACCACGTCCGCGTGCTCAAGGGCAGCGACATTGTTCCGTACCCGATTCTGTCGGCGGACACGTTCACCGTGGACCGGTCGTTTCATGAGCGTTACGGCTACAAGGACAAGTGGCCGCACCGCGCGGTGCAGTACCTCAAGGCCAACTCGCTCGTGGTGAGCACCATCGAGGGGCGGCTGAAGCTCCTCAAAGAGTATGGCATCAAGCGCAAGGTCACGGAAGCGGAGCGCACGGGCGCGGTGGGCGCCGGAGGCCGCGTGGGCATGGCACCCTCGACGTGGCCGGACTCGCTGGTGGCACCGGGATGGGAGCTGACGGAGCGCGTGCTGGAGCGCTGGGTGCGCGACGTCGAGAAGAGCGGGCGTCAGTTCGTGGTGATCCGCGTGCCGCGCGAAGAGGTGCTGCTGGTGCCGCTCGCCGGCCAGGACTCATGGTCGCCGCGGCTGCACGCGTACTGCGCGCGCGCGGGTGTGGCGCTGATCGATCCGACGCTGTACCTCGCGGAACGCCAGCGTGCGGGGCACGAAGTCTACTACGACCACTTCACGCCGCAGGGCCACCACGCCTTCGCCGAGGCGTTCGTGAGCTTCGTCATGGCGGCGGAGTGCGATCATCACAGCCGGGAGGAAGCACCGTGAATCTCTCGTTCTTTGGTGCCGCCGGGACCGTCACCGGCTCCAAGTACCTCTTCGAGAATGGCAGCAAGAAGATCCTCGTCGACTGCGGGCTGTTCCAGGGACTGAAGAAGCTCCGGCAGCGCAACTGGGAGGATCCGCCGTTCGACGTCGCGGAAATCGACGCCGTCGTCCTCACGCACGCGCACATCGACCACACCGGCTATCTCCCCGTCCTCATGAAGCGGGGCTACAAGGGACCCATCTACGCCACCGCCGGCACGCGCGATCTGTGCGGGATCCTGCTGCCCGATTCCGGCCACCTGCAGGAGGAAGAGGCCCGCTATCTCAACAAGCACAAGTACACGCGACACGACCCCGCGCTGCCCCTGTACACGCAGGAGGACGCCGAGCAGACCCTCAAACTATTTCACGTCGTCGAGTTCGACGCCGATTTCGATCTCGGGCTCGGCCTGCGCTTCCGCTACTCACGTGCCGGGCACATCCTGGGGTCGGCATGGGTGACGTTCATGCAGGACGGCTTCCGCGTGGTGTTCTCCGGCGACGTGGGCCGCGAGCACGATCCCCTGATGAAGCCGCCCGTCACCATCGAGCACGCCGACGTGCTGGTGTGCGAGTCTACCTACGGCAACCGGCGTCACCCCGACACCGACCCCAGCGTCGAGCTGCGCGACGTGATCCGCCGCACCGTCAAGCGCGGCGGCACGCTCGTCATCCCGGCGTTCGCGGTGGGCCGGACCCAGGCGCTGCTTCATTTGATCTCGGAGCTGGATAAGGCGGGCGAGATTCCGAAGGTCCCCGTCTTCCTCAACAGCCCCATGGCCATCAACGCAACGCAGATCTTCTGCGACCACGCGGGCGAGCACCGGCTGGACGCGCCGATGTGCGGGGAAATGTTTCGCATCGCGGACTTCGTGAGGAGCGAGGAGGCTTCGCGCGCGCTCAACACCACCGACGGACCCGCCATCATCATCGCGGGCAGCGGCATGGCGACGGGCGGGCGCGTCGTCCACCACCTGCGCACGCTGCTCCCCAACCCCATCAACACGGTGCTGCTGGCCGGCTTCCAGGCGCCGGGCACGCGCGGCGAGGCGCTGCGCTCAGGCGCCGATGCGGTGAAGATATTCGGCGAGTACGTGCCCGTGCGCGCGGAGATCAAGGAGTTGCACTCCATGTCCGCGCACGCCGACTACGTGGAGCTGATCGACTGGCTCAAGTCGATCAAGACGGCGCCGAAGCGCGTCTTCATCACCCACGGAGAAGCGGAAGCCGCGGACGCATTCCGCAGCCACCTGGACGAAGCCTTCGGCTGGGACGCCGAGATCCCCGAGTACAAGGAAGTCGTGCGGCTCAAGTAGCGCCGCCTCCTGTCAGCAGGACGCGGCGCGGGTAACTCGTCGAGTCGTCAGACGTAGCTCTGGTACACCGGCTCGAAGACCTGGTTCTTGATGAACGCCTCCATGTCGCGGGGCGGCGCCACGGTGGCGAACTTCTTGTCGAACGCCACCTTGGCCACGGCCGCGGCGATCTTCACCGAGACCGCACGGATCGACGAGAGCGGCGGGAAGAGGAGTCCATCCGCCAGCGCCTCCTTCGACACCTGGGCCGCCAGCGTGCGCGCGGCTTCCGCGAACATCTCGTCCGTCACGCGCGAGGTCCGGCTCGCGATGATGCCGAGCGCGATCCCCGGGAACACGTAGGCGTTGTTGGCCTGCCCCGGCGTGTACTGCTTCCCGTTCATCAGCACCGGCATGAACGGGCTGCCGCTCGCGAAGAGCGCGCGGCCGCCCGTGTACTTGTACGCTTCCTCCGCCGTGCACTCCGAGTTCGCCGTCGGGTTGGACAGCGAGAAGATGATCGGGCGCTCATTCAGCGCCGCCATCGCCTCGAGAACGTCGCGGGTGAACTGGCCGGCGTGCCCGCTGACCCCGATGAGCGCCGTCGGCTTGAGGGCGCGTATCGCGCTCAGCAGATCGGCGGCACCGCTCGCCTCGTGCGCGTACGCCTTCTTGTGCGGGGCGAGGTCGTTCCGGCTCGCCACCACGAGGCCCTTCGAGTCCACGAGCCAGCACTGGCGGCGCGCTTCGGCCTTCGGCACCCCCTGCTCCACCAGCGCCGCCACGATGAGGTCGGCGATGCCGACGCCCGCTTCGCCCGCGCCCAGGAACAGGAACTTCTGCTTCTTCAGGTCGCCGCCGTTGATGCGCAGCGCGGAGTAGATCCCCGCCAGCGTCACCGCCGACGTGCCCTGGATGTCGTCGTTGAACGTGCACACGCGCTCCCGGTACTTCTCCAGGATGCGGAACGCGTTCTGGTTCCCGAAGTCCTCGAACTGGATGAGGACGCCCGGCCAGCGCTCGTTGGCGGCGGTGACGAACTCCTCGACCAGCTTGTCGTACTCGGCCCCCCGCAACCGGCGGCGGCGCAGTCCCATGTAGAGCGCGTCCTCCAGCAGGCTCGTGTTCTCGGTGCCGACGTCCAGCGTCACCGGCAGCGTCAGCGCCGGGTGCACACCCGCGCAGGCCGTATAGAGCGAGAGCTTGCCGATGGGAATGCCCATGCCGTTGGCGCCGAGGTCGCCGAGGCCCAGGATGCGCTCGCCGTCGGTTACGACGATGGCGCGCACGTCCGCCTGCGGCCAGTTGGCCAGCACGTCGCGCACGTGGCCGCGGTCGTCTGCGCCCACGTACAGGCCGCGCGCGCGCCGGAAGATGTGCCCGTACTTCTGGCAGGCGAGGCCCACGATGGGCGTGTAGATGATCGGCATCAGCTCTTCCATATTCTCGACCACCAGCCGGTAGAACAACGTCTCGTTGCGGTCAAGGAGACTGGCGAGGAAGATGTGGCGCTCGAGGTCGTTGGGCTTGGCGCGGTAGTTCGCCATGACGCGGATGACCTGTTCCTCCATCGTGGTCGGCCGCGGCGGCAGCAGCCCGCGCAAACCGAGCTCGTCGCGCTCCGCCTCCGTGAACGCGGAGCCCTTGTTGAGCAGCGGGTTGTGGAGAAGCTCCACGCCGTGCGGGAAGTGTTGCGCCCGCGTGCGCGCGCTGGTCGAACGTTTTGTCATGTTTCTCACTCCTACTGCGGCCGTATATTCTGATTCATCCGGAAGAAATTCGTTGGATCGTACTTCGTCTTCAGCTTCACCAGCCGTTCCCACACGTCCTTGGGGTACGCGTCCCGCACCCGGTCCTCACCCTCGTCGCTGATGAAATTCACGTAAACCCCGCGCGCGAACGGCTTGGTTGCCTCCCAGATGTCGCGCGCCCAGTTGAAACACTTCGCGTCGTCGCTCGCGTCCGCCCAGCGCGTGTGCACGTTCATGATGTACTTCGGCGAGCGGTGCGCGTACGCGGTGGCGTTGGCCGCAACGCGCGAGGGCGCGCCGCCCATGTGGCACAGCAGCACTTCGCAGCTCGGCGTGGGGAAACGCTGCGCCAGCGCGAGGACCGTGTCGATCCACTCGTCCGACACCGCGTCCATGTGATGCGACTTCCAGTAATTGCGCGCGCCATGCGCGTTGAGCGCGTCGAACCCGGACTGCCACTCCACCCACGGCGTCATGCCGGCGTGCTCGCCGTACGCGGTGCCCTTCCAGCGCAGGTCCTTCAACAGGCGCTTGCCCGCGGCCTGGCTGCCCAGGTGCACGAAGGGCACGACGACGACGAGGCGCCCGTGCGCCTTGGCCGGGAGGAACGGCAGCGGCGGCGCGTGGCGGATGACCGTATACGCCGTGGACTCGTCGGGCAGCGCTTCGACGTAGTCGCGGTGGAACTGCAGGTACTCCTTCGCGGTCTCGAACGGATGCACGATGAGGCCCGTGAATACCTCGGGACCGACCTTCGCGCACCGGAACAGGAACGACGTCACCACCCCGAAATTTCCCCCACCACCGCGAATCGCCCAGAACAGGTCGGGATTCTCATTCTCGCTCGCCGTCACCACGCTGCCGTCGGCGAGGACCATGTCCGCCGAGATCAGGTTGTCCACCGAGAGTCCGTGCTTGCGCGAGATCCAGCCGAATCCGCCGCCCAGCGTCAGCCCCGCGACCCCGGTGTGCGATACGATGCCGCCCGACACCGCGAGGCCGTAGCGCTGCGTCTCGTGATCGAGGTCGCCGAAGAGACATCCCGCGCCCACGCGCGCGGTCTTCTTCTTCGCATCCACGTACACCCAGCGCATCGGCGAGAGGTCCAGTACGATGCCGCCGTCGCAAACCGCATTGCCCGCCACGTTGTGGCCGCCGGCCTTCACCGCCACCGGCGTACCGTGCTCGCGAGCGAGGTTGATCCCCAGGATGACGTCGTGGGTTCCCACGCAGCGGACGATCAAGGCGGGACGGCGATCGATCATGCCGTTCCAGATGCTGCGCGCGTCGTGATAACGCGAATCGCCCGGTTGAATCAACTCGCCCCGGAAACGGGTCTTCCACGCGTCAATTGCACTGCTCGTGAGGGGTGCGGCCATCGTGAGCGTCCTTTCTCCTGTGGTGTCAGGTGAGTTTGCCGGTCGGATCGGGACGCCACGAGTGGAGAACGCGCATGTAGTTTGCGCGCTCGAACGCGGCCGGCTCCGCGCAGTGCTTCTGGCTCATGCTGCCCCGCATCTGCGCGACGGACTCGTACGCCCGGTCCTCCATCCACTGCGCGGTCTCCACCAGCAGGTCGCGCGCGGCGCCGACGCCCTCGCGCAGCAACGCCGAGGTCACCATGGTGACGTTCGCGCCCGCCATGATGCCCTTGACCACGTCCTCCGCGGTGTGAACCCCGCTCGTGATCCCGAGATCCAGCCCTACCCTACCATACAGAATGGCCACCCAGCGAAGCGGAAGCCGCAGCTCCTGGGAGGTGCTCAGCACCAGGTGCGGGGTCACCGTGAGGGTCTCCAGGTCGAAGTCCGGCTGGTAGAACCGGTTGAACAGCGCGAGCCCGTTGGCGCCCGCCCCCTCGAGGCGCGCCGCCATGTTGGCCATGGCGCTGAAGTACGGGCCCATCTTGACCGCGAGGGGGATGGTGACCTCGGCGCGCACCGCCTTCACGGTGTCGATCAGATTCTGTTCCACCTCTCCACCCGTCAGCGCGGGGTCGGTGGGGATCATGTAAATGTTCAGCTCCAGCGCGTGCGCCCCCGCGTCCTGCATGAGCCGGGCGTACTCCACCCAACCGCCCCGGGAGACGCCGTTCAGGCTCGCGATCACGGGGATGTCGAGCTCGTGGCGCGCGCGGTGGATCTTCTCCAGGTACTCATCCGGCCCGACCCGGTACGTCGACATCTCCGGAAAGTAGGACGACGCTTCCGCGAAGCTGTGCGCGCCCGTGTTCAGGTAGTGGTCGATTTCATGGCTCTCGTGCCGGATCTGCTCCTCGAATAGCGAATACATCACGATGGCCGACACGCCCGCGTCCTCCAGCTGCTTCATGGAATCGAGCGAGTTCGAGAGCGGCGAGGCCGAGTGGACCACGGGGTTCTTCAGTTCGAGTCCGAGCCAGTGCGTGGTGAGATCGATCATTTCGCGGCCTCCGGATTCCCATCGCCGGCGGGCTTGGTGAACGCCGCGCGCTGGAGGCGTTTCCAGCGCTCGTCCACGTCCGCCTGGGCATGTTCGAGTAGACGCGCCGCCTCCTCCGGGTGGGACTGCAGCAGCATCCGGTAGCGGCTCTCGTTGTAGATGTAGTCCTTGAGCTTGATCCTGGGCGGCGCGCTGTCGAGTTGCAGCGGATTCTGGTTCTTCGCCGCGAGGCGCGGGTCGTACCGGTACAGCGGCCAGTGGCCGCTCTCCATCGCGAGCTTCTGCTGCGACAGCCCTTTCGACATGTCGATCCCGTGCGCGATGCAGTGGCTGTACGCGATGATGAGCGACGGGCCGCCGTAGCTCTCCGCTTCCACCAGCGCGCGCAGCGTCTGCTGATCCGACGCCCCCATCGCGATCTGCGCCACGTAGACGTGGCCGTACGACATCGCGATCGCCCCGATGTCCTTCTTGGCCGTCGCCTTGCCGCCGCTCGCGAACTTCGCCACCGCGCCCATCGGGGTCGACTTGGACGACTGGCCGCCCGTGTTCGAGTACACCTCGGTGTCGAGGATGAGCATGTTGACGTTGCGGCCGCTGGCCAGCACGTGGTCGAGCCCGCCGAAGCCGATGTCGTACGCCCATCCGTCGCCGCCCACGATCCACACGCTTTTCTTGACGAGCGTATCCGCGACGGCGAGAAGGTCGGCCGCCCACGAGGCGCCGCCGAGCGCGCGGAGCTTCGACTTGAGTTCGGCGACCCGGTGCCGCTGCGCGGACACGGCGCCCTCGCCCGCCTGGTCGGCGTCGAGGATGGCGTTCGCGAGACCGGCGCCGACGTCTCCGCTGTGGGCGCGCAGGAGGGAGTGCGCCAGGGTCCGCTGGGCATCGAGCGCTTCCCGCATGCCCATGCCGAACTCGGCGTTGTCCTCGAAGAGTGAATTGCTCCACGCCGGGCCGCGGCCCTCCGCGTTGGCGGACCACGGCGTGGTGGGCAGGTTGCCGCCGTAGATCGACGAGCAGCCGGTGGCGTTGGCCACCAGCACGCGGTCGCCGAAGAGCTGCGTCATCAGGCGCAGGTACGGCGTCTCTCCGCACCCCGCGCAGGCGCTCGAGAACTCGAAGAGCGGCGTCCGGAGCTGCACGTCCTTGATCTTCGAATAGCCCAGGCTCAACGCGTCGGCATCGTCGGCGGTGAAAATCTCGGGCAGCGCCTGGAAGAACCTCCAGTGCGCGGCGTGATCCGGGCGGACGGTATCTCTCGCATGCATGTTGATCGCCTTGCGGGCGACGTTGCTCTTGTCGCGCGCGGGACAGATCTCGACGCACAGCCGGCACCCGGTGCAATCGTCCACCGAGACCTGCAGCGTGTAGTGGAGTCCCGCCAGCTCGCGCCAGCGCGCGGGGTCGTGCTGGAACCCGCCCGGCGCCTTCGCGTACGCGTCCAGCGGGGCCACCTTGCCCCGGATGACCGAATGCGGGCACACCATTACGCACTTGCCGCACTGGATGCACAGGTCGGGCTCCCATACCGGCACTTCGAGCGCGATGTTGCGCTTCTCGAGGGCGGTCGTGCCGGTGGCGTAGGTCCCGTCGGGCGGGAACGCGCTCACCGGGAACGCCTCGCCCTCGCCGGCGAGGAGCCGCGAGACGAAGTCGCCGGCGGTGCGGTTCGGGGCGGCCGGCGCCGCCGACGCCTCCGCGGGCACCTTCACTTCGAAGAGGTGCGCGATGGAGGCGTCCACCATGGCGTGGTTCGCGCGCACCACCACGTCGCCGCGCTTGCCGTAGGTCTTCGTGATCGCTTCCTTGATGCGCGCGATCGCCTCCTCGCGCGGGAGAACGCCCGACAGCGCGAAGAACGCCGTTTGCATGATGGTGTTGATGCGAACCCCCATCTGATGCTCGCGCGCGAGGGAGTAGGCGTCGATGGCGTGCACGCGGAGCTTCTTCGCGATGATCTCGTGCTGAACGTGCGCGGGGATGTGATCCCACACCGCCTCGGGGGCGTGCGGGCTGTTGAGCAGGAGGGTCGCGCCCTCCCGCGCCACCGCCAGCACGTCGTAGCGATCCAGGAAACCGAACTGGTGCACCGCCACGAAGTCCGCCTGCTCGATCAGGTACGGGCTCCGGATGGGATTCGGGCCGAAGCGCAGGTGCGACACCGTGCGCGCGCCCGCCTTCTTGGAGTCGTAGACGAAGTACCCCTGCACGAAGCGGTCGGTCTCTTCGCCGATGATCTTGATGGAGTTCTTGTTCGCGCCGACGGTGCCGTCGGAGCCGAGGCCCCAGAACACCGCGCGCACCACGTCGTCGGGCTCGATCCGGAACGACGGGTCCCAGGCGATGCTGGTGTGGGTGACGTCGTCGTTGATGCCGATGGTGAAGTGGTTCTTCAGCGTCGTTTCTGTGAGGTTATCCAGCACCGCCCTCACCATGGCGGGCGTGAACTCCTTGGAGGAGAGCCCGTAGCGCCCGCCCACCACGCGCGGCATGGCGCGGAAGCGCGGCGACGGCCCCTGCGCGTCCTCGCACACCGCCGTGACCACGTCCTGGTAGAGCGGCTCGCCCGCCCCGCCGGGTTCCTTGGTGCGGTCGAGCACGCCGATCGAGCGCACGGTCGCGGGGAGCGCCGCCACCAGGTGCGCCGCGGACAAGGGCCGGAAGAGACGGACCTTGAGTGCTCCCACCTTCTCGCCCTGCGCGACGAGGTGGCGGACGGTCTCTGCGATCGTCTCCACTCCGGACCCCATCGCGACGATCACGCGCTCCGCGTCGGGCGCGCCGACGTAGTCGAACAGCCGGTACGCGCGGCCCGTGCGCGCGGCGAGGGTGTCCATCGCCCGCTGCACGACGTCCGGAACCGCGGCGTAGTACGGATTCGCCGCCTCGCGCGCCTGGAAGAAGGTGTCCGGGTTGTGAGCGGTGCCGCGGATCACCGGGTGGTCCGGCGACAGCGCCCGTGCGCGGTGCGCGCGGATCGCCTCCGCGGACAGGAGTGCCCGGATGTCGTCGTCGGAGAGAACGTCGATCTTCTGGATTTCGTGCGACGTGCGGAAGCCGTCGAAGACGTGCAGGAACGGCACGCGCGAATCCAGGGTCGCGGCGTGGGCCACCAGTGCCAGGTCCATCGCTTCCTGCACGTTCGCAGAAACGAGGACGGCAAAACCCGTCTGCCGCGCCGCCATGACGTCGCTGTGATCGCCGAAGATCGACAGCGCGTGTGTGGCCACGGCACGCGCCGCGATGTGGAACACCGTGCTCGTCAGCTCTCCGGCGATCTTGTACATGTTGGGGATCATGAGGAGCAGGCCCTGGCTCGCGGTGAACGTGGTCGTGAGCGCGCCCGCCTGGAGCGAGCCGTGCACGGCGCCCGCCGCCCCGCCCTCGCTCTGCATCTCGAAGACGCGCGGCACGGTCCCGAAGACGTTGGGGACACGGTGCGACGCCCACTCGTCGGCGAGTTCGCCCATGGTGGACGACGGCGTGATGGGGTAGATCGCGATCACTTCGCTCGCGCGGTACGCGACGTGCGCGGCGGCGTCGTTGCCGTCGAGGCAGCGCAACGGCCGGGTCGGCCTGCGAACTTCCTGCTGCAATTCCTCGGAGGCGGGTTGTTTATCGGGAGCGCGCCGCTGCGCGCGTCGCTGCGTGGCCTGCGGCATATGAATTCCCTCTTCTATGTGCTGCCGGGCAGACCGGCAGGGCTGTGCTGCCATCCGCAGTCTAGGTGAATAGTTACCCCCCGGCAATCTATTTTTCGGATAAAATAGTCTTAAATAGAATTAGCGGCGTCATCTTTACAGCGGTGTCGTCGGACAACCCAATCCGCGCAACGTCGCCGCCGCGGACAACCCGTCCGACCAGGGCGGCCGGGTGCTCGTGGAGTGGGACGCGAGCGAGCGTGACAGCCGGGCCGCCCCGGTCGTCATCCACTACTCCGTGTGGCGGTCACCGCCGGGCCTGGGCGGCTGGACCGAAGTGGGATCGCAGCCAGCGCGTTACGCGGCGAGCTACAGTCTTCTCGTCCCCACGCCGGCGAACGACACGCCGTACGACTGGAAGGTGCGCACCCACACGTCCGACCCGCTCTTATTCTGGGACTCCGGGGTGGTGACCGCGGCGTCCGCCGACAACCTCTCGCCCGCCGCGCCGGTGGGGCTCACGGCGAGCATCTCGACGAGTGGTATCGCGCTCTCGTGGTCGTCGGGGGACGACGACGCGGTCGCGTACGCCGTGTTCCGGGATACGGCTTCCGGTGTTGTTCCCGGCGATGCGGCGCGCATCGCGACGGTGACCTCGACCGATTTCACCGACCACGCGATGCCGGCGAGCGGCGCGTTCTACGTGGTCGCGGCAATCGACGGGAGCGGGCACATGAGTTCGCCGTCCAACGAAGTCGCGGCGCGGCTCGCTACGGACGCGGGCACGCCGTCTCTTGCGAGACTCGAGGTGGGCGCCAACGTTCCCAACCCCTTCGCCGGAACGACGACACTGCGTGTGGGTCTTCCGCAGGCGGGTGCGATGTCGATCGAGGTGTTCGACGTCGCCGGGAGGCGCGTTGCATCGCGGGGTGAGACGGGCGGGGCGGGGTGGAATGCGATTCCGTTCGACGGGCGCAACGACTCCGGTCGCGCGCTCGCGAGCGGCGTGTATTTCCCAGCGCTGACCCTCGGGCACAAAAAACGACGGCACCGGTGGGACGTAGGGTGGCTTCGTTACCGGTGCCGTCATTCTTTGGCCGTGTGTATCGCCAGACGTCCGAGAAGGGGGCGCCTGATGGCGATGTCCGGCCACTTCGCCAGGACACTTGCCACCGGGAAGTATGGCAACATGCCCCGGCTGCGGCCATGATGCGATTGCATCAATTCCCGCCCCCGGGGGCGGCGCGCCGCCCCTTTCTTCCCACCGGGCACGGCAAAACCCTCCCCTACAATAGCTTGCATAAAATACAAGACAATCGGCTCCTAAATAGCTATATTACCCGTCAGACGCACGGCATCGGAGGGCCGCATTCGTTATGACACTTGAAATCCGGCTTCACGGACGAGGCGGACAGGGTGGCGTTACGTGCGCGAAGATCCTGGCCGCGGTGTACGCCCGGCTCGGAAAGAGCGTCCAGACATTCGGCGACTATGCCGGTGAACGATCCGGTGCCCCGATCAGGGCCTACACACGCGTCGGCGACGAACCCATTCAGAACCGCAACAAGGTCTATCGTCCCGACCATCTCCTCGTTCTCGATCCAACACTATTGAGCGATGACGTCGTCTCCGGGCTCGTGCCCGGCGGCCTCCTCCTGATCAACTCCCCCGAACCGCCCGCGGCATTCGCCGCGCGCTTCCCGGGTTTCCGCGTCACCACCATCGACGCCACCGCCATCGCGCGCGAGCACGGGATCGGCACGCGTTCCGTGGTGATCGTCAACACGACCATCGCGGGCGCGTACTGCAAGGTGGTCGGGCTTCCCTATGACGCGCTCGAGTACGCCTATCGTGATCTCCACTTGCACGGCAACCTCCCCGCTGCAAAAGAGGCGTACGACGCCGTGCTCGCCGGTGAGGTCTCCGCGGGCCAAGCATCCGCCCGGCCGGCGGGCACGGCCCATTCGGAAGAGGCCGCAGCCCTCCATCACGGCACTTCTGTACTTCCGCTCACCGAACACACGCAGAGCCCCCCGACCGGCCTGAAGACCGGCTCGTGGCGGACACAACTCCCCCGCTACGTCGAGCATTTCGCGCCATGCAACGCGTTCTGCCCGGCGGGAAACGACGTCGTCACGTTCGTGCAGACCCTCATGAACGAAGGCGAAGCCGCGGCGGCCAGGGTGCTGGGGCGGACGCAGCCGCTCGCGTCGGTGTGCGGCCGCGTTTGCCCGGCGCCGTGCATGGTGGGCTGCAGCCGATCGAACTACGACGGCGCCGTCAACATCCGCGCGCTCGAGCGCTGGATCGGCGACCGCGCGCCGCTCGTGCAGAAGAAGGAACTCCCGCCGAAGGAGCGGCGCCGGATCGCCGTCATCGGGAGCGGTCCGGCGGGCCTGTCGGCCGCGTACGACCTCGCGCGCGGCGGGCATCGCGCGACGATTTACGAAGGCGAGAACGAGCTCGGCGGTGTCCTGCGTACGGGCATTCCCACCTATCGCCTCCCGCGCGACGTTCTCGACCGCGAGATCGACGCGATCATCGCGCTCGGCGTCGAGACGCGCACGGATGAGTTCCTCGACCGTGATCGCATCCTCGCGCTCGCCCGTGAGTACGACGCCGTGATCCTGGCCGCCGGCTTCGGCCGGCCGACCCGGCTGGACGTTCCCGGCGTCGCACTCGCAGGCGTGGAGGACGGGACGCGCTTCCTGCACCGCGTGAACCTCGAGGGCGGCGAGGCGGTGTCCGGACACGTCGTGGTTCTGGGCGGGGGCAACACCGCGATGGACTGCGCGCGCAGCGCCCTTCGCTCCGGCGCCGCGCGCGTGACCGTCGCCTACCGCCGCACGCGCGCCGAGATGCCCGCCATTCTCGAGGAGATCGAGGAGAGCGAGCACGAAGGCGTCGTGTTCCGATTCCAGCGCGCGCCGCTTGCGCTGCACGGGGGCGCCCGCGTCACCGCCATCGAGCTGGCCGAGGTGGAGATGGGTCCGCCCGACACCAGCGGACGCCGGCGGCCGGTGGTGAGCGATCGCACGTCCCTGATGGAGTGCGACCACGTGCTGCTGGCGCTCGGACAGTCTGCGGACATGGAATTGCTGCCGGCCGACGCCACCATCGTCGACGGTCGTGTGCACCGCGACGAGCAACCAACCAACCTCTACGTCTCCGGCGACTATGGCACCGGCGAAGGGACCGTCGCGCACGCCATCGGCGACGGTCGCAGGGCGGCGGGCCGCGCGCTCGCGCACCTGGGCGAGGACGCGAAGCCCTTCGTGCGCCCGAGCAAGGTGCAGGCCGTGCCCCTCGCGAGCATCCGCCTGGAGTACTTCGCGCCGCGGCCGGCGCAGGTGGAGCGCCACGAACCGGTGGCGACGCGCGTTCGCACCTTCCAGGAGACCAACCACGGCATTCCCGACCCGCGCGAGGCGGAACGCTGTTTCTCGTGCGGCCACTGCACGCGCTGCGATACCTGCCTCGTGTACTGCCCCGAGGGCGTCATCGACCGCGTGATCGCCAGGGACGGCAACGGCTACGAGATCAACCTCGACTACTGCAAGGGCTGCGGCATCTGTGTGTCCGAATGCCCGCGCGGCGCGATGGAGATGTTTCCACGATGAGCATGCAGCTGATCAGCGCCAACCACGCGGCCGCGGCCGCGGCGACCCTCGCGGGGCGCGCCAACCGGACCGCGCGCGGATTCTGCAGCGGCGTGTATCCCATTACGCCCCAGACCGAGTGCATCGAGCGCCTGTGCAGCGAGACCATCGAGAAGGGCTCCGTGGTCCGCGTGGAGAGCGAGCACAGCGCCATGGGCGTGTGCATCGGCGGCGCCCTCGCGGGCGCGCGCACCTTCACCGCGTCGTCCTCCAACGGCCTCGCCTACATGGCGGAGAACGTATTCGCCGCGGGCTTCTTCCGGCTGCCCGTCGTTATGATGGCGGTCAACCGCACCCTCGGTCCACCGTGGAACATCTGGGTGGATCACGGCGACACCATGATGCTGCGCGATTCCGGCTGGATCCAGATCTACTGTGAGGACAACCAGGAAGTGTTCGACAGCATCCTCTTCGCCTACCGGCTGGCCGAGGACGCGCGCCTCTATCTCCCCGTGATGGTGTGCCAGGACGCCTTCGTGCTCTCGCACACCATGATGATGACCGACATCGCGGAGCAGGACGACGTGGACCGCTTCCTGCCCGTGCTCGACATGCCGTTTCGTATCGACGACAAACCGCGTCTGGTGGGCGGTCTCGACTTCCCGCACCAGACGGAGATGCACAAGGAACAACACATCGAAGCGATGAACCAGGTGCCCGACGTATATGCGGACGTTCAGAACGAGTTCGAGAAAGTGTTCGGACGGCGGCCTCCCGACGTCATCGTCCCTCACCGGATGGATGACGCGGAACTCGTGATCGTCAGCATGGGCACCACCGCGAGCACCGTTCGTGCGGCAGTGGATACCGCACGTGCGCGTGGGATCAGGGCGGGAGGACTGCGCGTGCGCATGTTGCGACCGCTCCCGGAGGATGCGCTGAAAGCCGCCCTGCGCGGCCGCAAGCGTGTCGCCGTGATCGACCGCAACCTGTCCCCCGGCCTGGGCGGCATCCTGTGGAGCGAAATTCGCTCCTTCGCGGATCCGCGGGCGGTCGTCCAGAACTACCTGGTGGGACTGGGTGGCGGTGACATTAGACCCGAACACATCGAGTGGATCATTCAGGATGTCACTGCGCGCGAGGCCGCCGGTGCTCCGGTGTTCATGGAAGCGGGTGAGTAGATTGAGGACTGAACCGGTCCTGGGAGGAATCGCCAACACGGATGCGGACCGTTGCGAGCCGCTGCTGCGCGCCGGCAACACCAACTGCGGGGGCTGCGGCATGTCGATCACGCTCACCATGATCAGCCGCGCCATCGCGGACCGGCCCGTGCAGATGGTGATTCCCGCGTGCTGCGGCATCGTCACCGCCGGGTCATTCCCCTACAGCTCCTACGGCGCGCCCGTGGTGGCGTCGACGTTTGCGGGCGCCGCGGCGGTGGCATCCGGTCTCGCGCGCGTCGCGCAAGTGAACGGCGAGAACACGCGGGTGATGTGCTTCGCCGGCGACGGCGGCACGTACGACATCGGGATCGCCACGGTCAGCGCCGCCGCCGAGCGCAACGAGGACATCCTGTATGTCTGCTACGACAACGAGATCTACGGCAACACCGGCGGGCAGCGCTCGTCGGCGACGCCGGTGGGGGCTTCCACGTCCACGACGCCGAAGGGCAAGCACCACGAGAAGAAGGACATCCTCGGCATCATGGCGGCGCACCGCATTCCCTACGCGGCGTCGGTGTCCATCGCGCACCCCGACGACATGATGAGCAAGTTCCGGCGCGCGCTCGACGCGCGCGGTTTTCGCTTCCTGCACATTCTCTCGCCGTGTCCGACGGGCTGGAAGTCCGAGCCCGCGGACGGTATAGTACTGATCCGCCAGGCGGTGGAGTCGGGTCTCTTTCCCGTCATCGAGATCGTCGACGGGACGGAGTACACGATCAACGTCGAACCCTCGTTCTCGGTGGAGGCGCTGCGCGCGTTCATCCAGGGGCAGGGGCGCTTCACGAAGTCGAAGATCTCCGTGGAGGACGTGGAAGTCGGGGTCCGACGGACGTGGGAGGTGCTGCGCCGGCACGTGCGCATTCAGGGAGCGTCCGCGTGGGATCGTTCGGGAGAGTTCGAAGACTAGCGGCCCGGCCGTCGAGTGCTCGCGTCCACCCGACAACCGGGCCCCGCAACCCGGACCTTGCCCCCTGAGCGGCCCGGGAGGCCTTGCAAACTGCTATCGGTACAACGACTTGACCTTGCCCCAGGTGCTCTCCTCCACCGGAAGCGGCGGACAGCCGAGAATGTCGCTGTGCACGCCGCCGATGATGCACTCGGTTCCGTCGAGCAGCGTCAGGTGAAGGGCATTCACCGTGACCTCGCCCATACCGTGCACCTGCTCGTTGATCACCAGCGTCGCGAGCCCCGGGATCTGAACCACCTGGTTCGCCTCGCCCGTGACGGCCACCGCCACGCCCGCGATCGTCAGGCCGCTGATGGAGGTATTGCCGCTCCGTCCGCTGCAGTCCGCGACCGTTCCGGCGTTCACGAGAGACGCCGCCAGCGTGACGCTGGTGAGCAGCTGGTTGAACGTGCACTCCAGCCCCTCGATCTCCACCGTGCTGCTGGCCGACACACCCGCGCCGGCGGTCACGCAGTTTAGCCGCGTCGCGGCCAGGACCTGGCCGCTCACGCTCACGCTCCCGTCCTCGACCAGGTCGGTCAGTGATCCGCCGGTCAACGGAAGCTCACCGGTATCACACACGACGGTGGGCCCCAGCAGCGGCGGATCCACCAGGATGCCGAAGGAACGTCCGCTGAACGTGATCTGCGCCTCCGCCGGAGCGACGGATAGCGACGCGAGCACGCCGCTCGCCGCGACCGCCGCCAGGACCACACCGAGCCGGCGGAGTTCCAACCTGTAACGCCTTCTCATGATCTGTTGCTCCTTCCCGTTTTGGGTAACCGAACCGCGCGGGCACGCCGGACCGGGCCGCGCTTCCACACGGAGAAGATTCTAGGCGCCGGAGCGGAACGCGGGCCATTCGGTGAGTTCCGTAACGGGCGGTGGTGCGCATACGCAGTCAGGGGTCGGCGTCTCTACCGAGGCGACGCTCGAGGGCGGTTGCTCTCTCGGGCGATTTCCTGCCTGATTCTGCATGCTTCACCCGATGGAGATCGGTTCGGGGCGCGGTTAGATTTGCGGCCATGCCTCGCATACGCGTCTCCGCCGCTGCGAGCTGGTGTCCCGGTGCAGAACGGTGCCGCCTCCGACAAATGCCGCGACCATGCGCGACGGGGTCAAAGAGTACCGATCAGTTGCACCGGACATCGGCCGCGGCGGTGGGGCGACTTTCTCTCTCGAACGGTGCCGTGTCCGGGGTGCAGACCCATCCTGCCATTGCATCACTTGCACCCGGCGCGGCACCTCCCGCTCTATGGAGGCGGAATCAGCCACTTCCTCGCGGTGACGGTCGTTCCCCGTTCGGGATCCGAGACGATTTCGAATTCGTCCATCAGGCGCCGCACGCCGGGAAGTCCGAGTCCGAGCCGCCCCGCGGTCGAGAATCCGTCGCGCATCGCCATGGCGATGTCAGGGATCCCCGGCCCCCCGTCACTCGCCTTCAGGAGGAGACCGCGCAGGCTGCCGTTGACGACCGGTCGAATGAGGACTTCCCCCGGCGCGGCGTACTCGACGATGTTGCGCGCGAGCTCGGACACGGCGGTCGCGATGACGGTCGCATCGCTGGCGGTGAAGCCGAGCCGTGCGGCGAGCTCCCGCGCCAGCCGCCGGGCCTCTACGATGTCCTGGTCGGCCGCGATGCGGACGCGCCGCTCGCCCGGTGGGACGACCGCGTGGCGTGGGTGTGCCAAGATTCTCCTCATAGAGGAAAGAAGGGGTGGTCGGGGCAGAGGGCGATCAGGAAAGCCGCCGGGATGTGAGCGGAGTGTACCAGAAGGCAGAATGTCCCTCAAGCGGCGGGTTGCCGGCGCGGCCGGTCCCGCCTCCGCGACCGCCATTCGGGGTTTCCCCGAGCCGCGCCTACAGACATCACCGGATTGCCGGTCCCCGCCCCCGGGGGTGTACGCTCCGGCGGAGTGCGGGCACTTCGCCGAACACTCCAATCCCCGACGCCGTCCCGGGAGAAACCTGTCATGAACGAAATCAAGACCATCACCGATCACGGCAAGAACCACACCCTGGTCCTCCCCCATCGCCTCGACGCCGACGCGGCCCTGATGCGGGAACTGGTTGCGCACCTGCGCAAGAACCGAACGAAGCTGCGCGAAGAGTGGGTTCAGCGCATCACCGAGGCCGAACTCCTCACGGCGATGAGCAAGGAAGAGATCTTCGCGGAAGCCACCTCCGTGTACGACAGCTATGTCGAGGCCCTGGAGACCGGCACGCTGGAGGCGCTGCAGGCGTACGCCCGCAACCTCTCCGAGCGCATCATTCCCCGCGGCGTCGAGACCCACGAGGTGGTCGGCATCGTGCTCCTTCTGCGCGACGTGCTGGCCCGCTCCCTGTTCGCGAAGTACCACGCCGACTTCGCGAAGCTCAACAGCGTCCTCGACGCGTACGAGCCCGCGGCGAACCGGATCGCCAACACCGTGGCGGTCGGCTTCGTGCAGGAGCGGGAGCGCGTCATCCGCCAGCAGCAGGAAGCGATCCGCGAGCTGTCGACGCCGGTTCTGCAGGTGCGCGAACGTCTGCTCATCCTTCCCATGATCGGGCTCATCGATCCGCAGCGGGCGCGCCAGTTGACGGAGCAGCTCCTGCGCGGAATCCGCACCACGCGGGCGCGTGTGGTCGTGATGGACATCACCGGGGTGGCCGCCATGGACGCGAATGTGGCGAATCACCTCGTGCTGACGGTCGAATCGGCGCGGTTGCTCGGCGCCACGGTAATCGTGACCGGCCTCTCCCCCGAGATCGCGCAGACCCTGGTGAACATCGGTGTCGACCTCAGCAAGATGCACACGGTGGGCGATTTGCAGGGGGGAATCGAGGAGGCCGAGCGCCTGCTCGGGTACAAGGTCATCCCGATCCAGTTGCCGGAAACGGCCTGAGGGGCCTGAAGCCGGGGCAGCATGGAAGTTCCGATACTCAAGCAAGGGCCCCATCTCATCGCTACCGTCCAGTCCGCCCTCGCGGACGAGGACCTGGTGCAGTTGCGTGACGGCCTGGTGGAGAGTGTAGGGCGCTATCGCGCGGTCGGAGTGATCGTCGACGTGACATCGCTCGACGTGCTGGATTCGTTTGCGACCCGCACCCTTCAGGACATTGCGTACATGATCCGGCTGCGCGGCGCCGAGACGGTCATCGTCGGCATCCAGCCGGAGGTCGCGTTCGCGATGGCCCAGTTCGGATTGCGTCTCGAGAAGGTCGTGACCCGGCTCGACCTGGAGGAAGGACTCGCCTACCTCAATGAACGAGGCAATTCGATTGCGCGGCGGTGATGCCCCCGTCGTCGTCAGCGAGTGCGTGTTCGGGGTCACGTGCGACACCGACATCGTGGTCGCAAGGACGCAGGCACGCGAGCTGGCTGCACGGCTGGGGTTTTCGTCCGGAGAGGTCGCCATCGTGGCGACCGCCGTCTCGGAACTCGCGCGCAACCTCGTCGCCTACGCCAGGGACGGCCACATGATGCTGCGGCCGGTGCAGAACGGAATCCGGCGCGGTCTGGTGGTGATCGCCGAGGACCGCGGCCCGGGCATCCGCGACCTCGACCTGGCGATGCGTGACGGGTACTCCACAACCGGCGGACTCGGACTGGGGCTTCCTGGTGTCCGGCGGCTCATGGACGAATTCGAAATCGAATCGGAGGTGGGAAAAGGCACTCGCGTCACGACAAAAAAATGGACTCCCTAGCACCTGCGCTCGTCGCGTGGTCGGTCGCCGCGCGCACCAGACGCGGCGAAATCGAATCGGGCGATGGATACTTCATCGAAGCAACCGCACAACGTGCGCTCGTCGCCGTGCTGGACGGGCTCGGCCACGGCGGGCCGGCCGCGGCGGCGACGCGAACCGCGCTTGCCCTCGTCACGCTCCACAAGCGCGAATCCCTAACCGCCATTGCACGGCGATGCCACGAGGCCCTGCCGGAAACGCGCGGCGGCGTCATCGGTCTGGGTCTCTTCAAAGGAGGCGACGACACGCTGTCCTGGCTCGGAATCGGGAACGTGGCGGGAACTCTGCTGCGCGCAAAGGGCGGCAGCGTGGTGCTCGTCCCGCGCGGCGGTTTGCTGGGTCGCAGTCTCCCCGCGCTCGGTCCGTCGGTGATGACGGTCTCTTACGGCGACACCCTCATCGTCACGACGGACGGGGTTCGCTGGCGGTACGACGACGCTCCCATTCCCCTGGACACCCCGGAGCGCACGGCACGGCGACTCATCGCGGACCACGCATCGGGTGACGATGACGCCCTCGTCGTCGTCGCGCGCTACCAGAGAGGCGGGAGGGCTCAGGCCTCGACCACGCCGCGCCGGATCGCGTAGCGCACCAGCCCGGGCGTGTCGTGGATGTCGAGCTTCGCCATGATGTTCGCGCGATGGGTCTCCGCGGTCTTCACGCTAATGATCAGGAGAGCCGCGATCTCCTTGGAGGTCTTCCCCTCCGCCACCAGTTGCAAAACCTCGCGCTCGCGCACGGTGAGCGGATCGGCCGGCGCATCGACGCCGTTGCGGAGCGCGTCCACGAGCGTGCGCGAGATGCCGGGGCTGACGTATACCCGGCCGGCGTGGACTTCGCGGATCGCCTGCAGCAGGTCCTCCGCCGCCTGCTTCTTCAGCACGTAACCGCGCACCCCCGCGCGAAACGCGCCGAGGATGTACTCATCGTCGGAATGCACCGTCACGGCGATCATCTTCGCGTCCGGGCAGGTGCTGAGGATGGTGCGCGTCGCGTCGATG
>DASTOO010000085.1:0-4445 GCA_035762505.1 Candidatus Krumholzibacteriia bacterium | reverse complement strand
CTACTTCGACAAGCTGAGCGCCATCGTGCAGGGACGGCTCTCCAGCTTCGGCCGCTCGCCCGCGGCCGACTTCCGGCTCGCGAACGTCTCGTTCGCAAACGGGCTCCTGTCGTTCACCATGAACGGGGAGCCCGTGAGCCTGGCGGCGGTGGGCGACTATAACGCCATGAACGCGTGCGCCGCATTCGCCGTGGGGGATATCTGCGGGGTGGAGCCGGCGCGTCAGCGTGAGGCGTTCCTGTCCGTGCGGCCGACACCGGGGCGGGGGAAGATACACACCCTCGCCGGTGTCACCATCATCGATGAGTCGTACAACGCGAGCCCCGCGAGCATGCGCAAGTCGCTCGCCATGCTCGCGGATCTGTCCGCGGGACGGCGCGTCGCCGTGCTCGGCGACATGAAGGAGCTCGGCCGGTCGTCGGGCGCCGCCCACCGCGGCATCGGCGAGGAGATCGCACGGCTCGGCATCGATCGCGCCTACTGGCTGGGTGAAGAGGGCAAGGTGGTGCAGGCCGGCGCTGCGTCCGGGAAGCCCGACGCGACCGTGCACGCCTTCAGCGACGTTACGCAGCTGGTGCGGGCCGTCGCCGCCGAAGCGCGCGACGGCGACGTGATCCTCGTCAAGGCTTCGCGCGCGTGCAAGCTCGACGAATTCGTCGCCGGGCTCGTCGACGCGCTGGCCGCGCGGAACTGAACGGAGGAAAGGGACGGATGCTGTACCACCTGCTCTACCCGCTCCACACCGAGATCTCGGCGTTCAATGTCTTCCGGTACATCACGTTCCGGTCCGCGTATGCCATGGTGACCGCGCTGTTGATCAGCTTCGTGCTGGGCCCGGCGCTCATCCGCATGCTGCGGCGGACGCAGATGTTCCAGGTGATCCGCGAAGAGGGGCCGCAGACGCACCACGCCAAGGCCGGCACGCCCACCATGGGCGGCCTGCTCATCCTGACGGCGATCCTCGTGCCGGCGCTGCTGTGGTGCAATCTCGCCAACCGCTACGTGCAGATCGCGCTCATCACCACGGTGTGGACGGGGCTCATCGGGTTCTTCGACGACTACCTGCGCGTGGTGAAGCGCCGGCCGAAGGGACTCGTGGGGCGCTACAAGCTGATCGGGCAGATGAGCCTGGGACTCGCGCTGGGCGCCTTCCTGTACTGGAATCCGGTCGCGCAGGACGCGGGGACCCTCACCAGCATTCCGTTCGCCAAGGGCCTGTTCATCAATTTCGGCCTGTTCTTCATTCTGCTGGTGGCGCTCGTCGTGACGGGGACCAGCAACGCCGTGAACCTGGCCGACGGCGTCGACGGGCTCGCCATCGGGCTGTCCGCGTTCTGCTTCTTCGCGTTTGCGGGTCTGGCGTACGTGAGCGGGCACCGGGTCTTCTCTGATTACCTGAACATCATGTACCTGGAGGGGAGCGGAGAACTCGCGGTGTATTGCATGGCCGTGGTGGGGGCGTCCCTCGGTTTCCTGTGGTACAACGCGCACCCCGCCGAAGTGTTCATGGGCGACACCGGCTCGCTTTCACTGGGCGGCACCCTCGGCGCCATCGCGGTGCTGCTGAAGCGCGAGTTGCTCCTCGTGATCATCGGCGGCCTGTTCGTCGCCGAGGCGCTGAGCGTGATTCTCCAGGTCACGTCGTTCAAGCTGACGCGCAAGCGCATCTTCCGGATGGCGCCCCTGCACCATCACTTCGAGCTGTCGGGGTGGCACGAGAACAAGGTCGTCGTGCGGTTCTGGATCGCGGGCGCGCTGTTGGCGCTCCTGAGCCTGAGCACGCTGAAACTCCAGTAGGTCGATGAAGCAATTTGCGGAATATCGGAACTTCCTGGTGCTGGGACTCGCGCGCAGCGGGCTGGCGGTCAGCGGATTGCTCGCCTCGCACGGGCACTCGGTCGCGGTGAGCGACGACGACCCCCAGGCGATGGCGCGCTTCGCGGGCACCGCGGTCGCGCGCGAATTCGCGGGGCGCGTCGTCCCGGTCGCGCCGGCCGACGCCGTCGCCGCCGCCGGGCGCGTCGACTGCGTCGTGGTCAGCCCGGGGGTCCCGCTCGAGCACCGCGTTCTCGCCGCGGCGCGGGCGGGCGGGGTCCCGGTCATCGGCGAGATCGAGGCGGCCTGGCACTACACCAGCGCGCGCGTCGTCGGCGTCACCGGAACGAACGGCAAGTCGACCACCGTCGGCGTGATCGGCGAGATCCTCGCCGCGGCCGGCGCCGACGTGGTGGTGGCGGGGAATGTCGGCACACCCGTCGCCGACGTGCTGCGTGGACGCGACCCGGGCACGCTCGTGCTCGAGCTGTCCAGCTTCCAGCTCGACACCATCGACGAGTTTCGCGCGGACGTCGCCGTCCTGCTCAACGTGACGCCGGACCACCTGGATCGCTACGAGCATTCGTTCGCCAGGTACGAAGCGTCCAAGGCGCGCATCCTGAACCGCTCCGGCGCGGACACGTGGTACGTCTACAACGCCGAGGATGCGGCCGCGGTGCGAATCGCGGCGGGGCATCGCGGGCCGGCCGTGCCCTTCAGCTCGCAGCGTCAGCTGGAGCGTGGCGTTTTCTTCGACGGCCAGGCCATCGTGCGCGTGTGGAAAGGCGAACGCGTGGCGGTCATCCGCCGGAGCGAATTCACGCCGGTGGGCGTGCACAACCTGGAGAACGCGATGGCCGCGATCGGCGCGGCCTTGCCGTTCGCAGTGCCGGTGGAGACGATCCGGACGGCGCTGCGCGCGTACCGTCCGCTGCCGCACCGCATGGAGCTGGTGCGCGTGGTGGACGGTGTGGCGTACATCAACGACTCCAAGGCCACCAACGTGGACGCCACGATCAAGAGCCTCATGAGCGTCGACGGTCCCGTGGTAGTGATTCTCGGCGGCCGCGACAAGGAAGGGGACTTCGCGGCCCTGGTTCCGCAGCTCGGCCGCGTGAAGCGGGCGGTGCTGATCGGCGAGGCGCGCGGCGCCATCCGCGCAGCACTCGCCGGGCACTGCGAGCTGGCCGACGCGGGCGACATGCGCGACGCGGTCGCGACCGCGCGCGCCGCCACCGAGGCGGGGGACACCGTGCTGCTCGCGCCCGCGTGCGCCAGTTTCGACATGTTCCAGAACTACCAGGACCGCGGCGAAGTGTTTCGCGCTTGCGTGAACTCGCTGTAGAAGGAGAAACCGTGCAGGACCGAACCGTTGCCGCCGCAATCGCGCCGTCGCCCGGACAGCAGATGCTGCGCATGGTCATGGACACGCGCATCCTGATCGTGACGCTGTTCCTGATGGCGATCGGCGTGAGTCTGGTTCTCTCGTCCAGTTCCTTCTTCGCCGGCGGCAAGTTCGGCGACGAATTCGCGCTCATGCGCAACCACGCCACCCGCTGCCTCGTCGCCGTCGTCGTGCTCTTTCTGGCGTCGCGGGTGGATTACCGCGTGTACCGCAAGGCGGCGCCCGCGCTGCTGCTGGGCGGTCTGCTGCTGATGGGCGGGGTCTTCGTGTTCGGAACGACCATACGCGATACGCAACGCTGGCTCATCATTCCGTTCATCAAGACCACGCTCCAGCCGTCGGAGATCGCTCGCACCGGGCTGGTCTTCTTCCTCGCGTACTGGATCACGCGGAGTGGCAACGACATCGCCGACTTCCGGCGCGGGTTCCTGCCCGCGGCCGGCGCCATCGCGCTGGTGGCGGGCATCTCCGCGGCCATGCCGAACTTCGGCACCGCCGCCGCGACCGTCCTGATCTCGCTCATCATCTTGTTCGTCGGGGGCGCGCGCCTCCTTCACATCGGGGCTTTCCTCGGGGCCGGCACCGGGCTCGCCGCCTTCGCCTTGATCCGGTACGCGTACGTGCGCGACCGCGTCATGGCGTTCCTCGGGCGCGGCGACGTTTCCGCCGACATGAGCTGGCAGGTGGACCAGTCGCTCATCGCGCTGGGCTCCGGCGGGGTCTTCGGCGTCGGCTTCGGGCACAGCGAGCAGAAGCTCAGCTGGCTGCCCGACGCCTATACGGATTTCATCTTTTCCATCGTGGGCGAAGAGGGCGGGCTGGTCCTGACGCTGCTGGTGAGCGGGGCCTTCCTTGCGTTCACGCTGCGCGCGTTGAAGATCTCGCACGAGTGCAGCGACCGATTCGGCCAGCTCCTCGGCGTCGGTATCGCGGCGTCCGTGTTCGTCTACGCGATCCTCAACATGTATGTCGTCACCGGCCTGTTCCCGGTTACGGGCCTGCCCCTTCCGTTCCTGAGCTACGGCGGTTCGGCCCTGGTCGTGAACGCGTTTGCGGTGGGCGTGCTCCTCAATCTCTCGCGGCGGCGCAAGGCTCCGCGGCGCGGCACGTCGACGCGGTGGGCCGCGTGGGGGCCCGCGGGCGCGTGATGACGCAGACGCTTCGCATCGTCGTGGCGGGCGGAGGGACCGGTGGTCACGTGTACCCCGGCATCGCCATCGTCGAG
>DASTOO010000084.1:0-12013 GCA_035762505.1 Candidatus Krumholzibacteriia bacterium | reverse complement strand
CAGATCGTTCGTTACTTCCTCATGAGCGTGGACGTTCCCGACGGTGTCGCGAGCACGACCCTGCTCGGCGCGATTCTGGAGTTTGCTCTGGACGTGGACGTGCGGGCGGACACCGTGGCGGTGGTTGACCAGGATACCTCGTATGCCGTCATCCACTGGAGTCCCGTGCCGCTCGTGGAAGTCTGTGCGCTCAACTCGGCGACCGGTTCCGCGCTGGACTCCCTGCGGTGGAATCGGGATATGTCGTTTCCCGTCCCGGTTGCCCTTGGGACGGACAAGGTCGTGCGGATCGATATCACGCGTCTGGTGAATCATCTGATCAACAATCCGGAGGAAAATCACGGCCTGGTGATCGGGTCGTTATCGGGGAGGCGGAATGGGGTGTTTTCCCTGCGCCAGCGATTCGGGCCCGGTGTTCTCGCACGAATTCGGTACGTGTACTAGCGCAGTGGGCCCGCGCTGGTGGGCGCGGGCTCACCACACCGCGGTCGGAGTACAGCGTCAGCGATAGATCTCCGCGCCGCCGTCCTTGAACTCGCGCGCCTTGTCCGCGAGCCCCTCGGCCAGCGCGTCCTCGGCGGCGATGCCCTTCTCCGCCGCGTACGCGCGCACGTCCTCGGTGATCTTCATCGAGCAGAAGTGCGGTCCGCACATCGAGCAGAAGTGAGCCGTCTTCATGCTGTCCTTGGGCAGCGTCTCGTCGTGGAAGGCGCGCGCGGTCTCCGGGTCCATCGCCAGGTTGAACTGGTCCTCCCAGCGGAACTCGAAGCGCGCCTTCGAGAGCGCGTTGTCCCACTCCTGCGCGCCGGGGAAGCCCTTGGCGAGGTCGGCGGCGTGCGCGGCGACCTTGTACGCGATCACACCGGCCTTGACGTCGTCACGATCGGGCAGGCCGAGGTGTTCCTTCGGCGTCACGTAGCAGAGCAGCGCGCAGCCGTTCCAGCCGATCATCGCCGCACCGATGGCGCTCGTGATGTGGTCGTAGCCGGGGGCGACGTCGGTGGTGAGCGGGCCCAGCGTGTAGAAGGGCGCCTCGTGGCAGTGCTCCAGCTCGAGCTCCATGTTCTCCTGGATGAGGTGCATGGGCACGTGGCCCGGGCCCTCGATCATGACTTGGCAGTCGTGCTCCCAGGCCTGCTTCGTGAGCTCGCCGATGGTCTGGAGCTCGGCGAGCTGCGCGCGGTCGTTCGCGTCCGCGATCGAGCCCGGGCGGAGCCCGTCGCCCAGCGAGAAGGAGACGTCGTAGGCCCGCATGATCTCGCAGATCGCGTCGAAGTTCGTGTACAGGAAGCTCTCGCGGTGATGCGCGAGGCACCACGCAGCCATGATCGACCCGCCGCGCGACACGATGCCGGTCGCGCGGTGCGCGGTCCACGGGACGAAGCGCAGCAACACCCCGGCGTGGATCGTGAAGTAGTCGACGCCCTGTTCCGCCTGCTCGATGAGCGTGTCGCGGAACACCTCCCACGCGAGGTCTTCGGGCTTCCCGCCCACCTTCTGCAGCGCCTGGTAGATGGGCACCGGCGAGTTGCGCACGATCCACTCGCGCGTGTCGTGGATGTTGCGCCCGGTCGAGAGGTCCATCACCGTGTCGGCGCCCCACAGAGTGGCCCAGCGCATCTTTTCCACTTCCTCCTCGATGGAGGACGCGACGGCGCTGTTGCCGATGTTGGCGTTGATCTTCACGCGGAAGTTCCGGCCGATCACCATCGGTTCCAGCTCGGGATGGTTGATGTTGGCGGGAATGATGGCACGGCCTGCGGCCACTTCCTCGCGGACGAACTCGGGTGTCACGTGGCGCGGGATGCACGCACCCAGCGGCCGGCCGGGGTGCTGGTGGTTGAGCACGTCGGAACGCCCCACCTGCGCGTGCGCGAGCGCACCCGCGTGCCCGTTGCGATGCGCAAAGTCGGCCTCGTACGCGGCGGCGCGCCCGAGGTTCTCGCGGATCGCGACGTACTCCATCTCCGGCGTCACGATGCCGTGGCGCGCGTAGTGCATCTGGGTCACGTTGGCGCCGGTCTTCGCGCGCCGGCGGTCGCGCCGCAGGCCCGGGAAGGGCACGGGACGGCCGTCGCGTTCGTAATGGCCGTCGCGACCCTCGTAGAACTCCACGTCCCCCCGCGCGTCGATCCAGGCGCCGCGTACCGCGGGGAGCCCTTCGCGCACGTCGAGGCGCGCGTCGGGATCGGTCCAGGGGCCGCTGGTGTCGTAGAGCCGCAGGCACGGATTGCCGGTCGTGGTCCCGTCGGCCCGTCGCGAGGCGCCGATGGCCACCTCGCGCAGCGGTACGCGGAGGTCCGGGCGCGACCCCGGCGCAAAAACCTTCCGGGAACCGGGGAAGTGCTCTTCGTAACCTACTCCGAGATCTTTCGTTCCGGCCATGCGGCGACAACTCCTTGGCGCTCCGCGAAAGCGAAGCGGGTCTGGTGGAAACGAACAGCGGGTGGTGGGGTGGTATGACGCGCCACCGGCGGAATGATACCGGCCGCGGGGACCAGACGCAACCACTGCGGCCGCGCGGGTAGATTACAGCTCGATGTCGGGGGAGCCGCGCATGAAGCCGCCTTCGTCGCGGGCGTGCTCGAGCGCTTCGGCGAGCAGCCGTTCCAGGCGGCCCTTCACCTTGACCAGCACGAGTTCGTCGTCGCTCATTACAACGACGAACATCTCGCGCACCGACTCGTCGTCGAGCCGGTACAGCAGCCACACCACTTCGTGCTCTTCGCGGACGCGGACCGCCATCTCCCACCCCTCGTCCAGCAGCTCCTGGAGGCGGGCGGGGGTTTCCACGGCGGTTCCCTCGGGCGTGCCGTCGATCTCGTAGATCGCCACCTGCACCTTGCTCACGTCGCGCAGATAGGCACGCGCCTCGCCCGCATCCGGGATCAATCCTGTGATGGTCCGGGCCAGCACCATCGTCAATGGTCCGAACGAGAGTGTGACGTTCTTGCGAAAGCCCACGTCCGGGAGCTGGCGAGCGATGTCGCTCTTGACCTCGGTGAGCTCCGGGGCCCACATGCATCCGTTCGCGAGCGGAAGGGCGAGGAGAGCGGCGGCGAGGATCAGCTGCTTCAGGGTCGGGGAGTTCATCGCATTCTCCTTCGGGGCGCGTTCCCTAGTTCCTGATTTTCTTTTCGATGCGGACCTTGTCCATTCCATCGATGTCCAGGTGGTCGCCGATGCGGGACACGTCCTCGGGGCGGATCGTCCCCACGATGTTCACGAACGCCGCTTCGTCGTCCTCGCCCACCGCGATCACGAGCACACCCTCGATCCACTCGGTGTTCCGGGAGGGCTTGAAGTAGACGTCGACGTGCTCGCCCTCGTCGCGCACGCGCACGATCCTCTCCCAGCCGTCGCGGTCGAGCCGCAGCGACGCCTCGGAGCCGGCCGCGAGGAGCTTCTCGATCGTCTCCGGGGTCACGGCGTAGACGCGCACCCGGACGAGCTTCAGGCCCGCAAGGAGGTCTTTGAGCTCCGGGTCGTCTTCCCCGATGAACTTCCCGACCAGCCCCAGCATTGGATCACGCAGGTTCACCTCGACCTTGGCCTCCTGTCCGAGCTTGTCGAGCATGGAGAAGTCGACGTAGCCGGGCTGCGACCGCAGGGCGGCTTCCCGGTCCTGCGACGTCTTCTCCTCGGCGCCGGTCGCGAGTGACGCCGTGGTCACGATCGCCAGGGCGATGAACGCGCTGTGCTTGAGTCTTCGCATTTCGATTCCCTCCGCTACTTGTTTGGCACTACTTGTCCGGCGTTGATGTCTGGCTCACGGAACTAAGAGCGCTCGAGTGGCGATTCGGTTTCAACAATTCCGGATCGTCCCATGGCGCGCCGCAGCGGCGGCGTGACACCGCGGTCCATGACTTCGCGGTCGACGGCGCGCTCCATCGTTCCGACGAGGCGCTTCTCGATGACGTCGGTCGTCACGATCCTGCCCGTCATGCGGGCGTAGCGATTGACGTAGGACAGGGCGAAGAAGGTCTCGCGCGCCGCTCGTTCCACCCGCGCCTCCGCCAAACTGCCGCGCGCCGTCCGGACCGGGTCCGACCAGCGGGCCGTTGCGACCAGCGCGATGATCGCGGCCGCGGCCGCCGCGGCGGGAATCCAGCGCGCGATCGCGGCCGGACCGCGCGACCGGCCGGGGAATAGCAGGACGCGCTCCCCGGCGAGGGCCGACTGCGCGCCCGCGATCACGGCATCGGGCGCCTCGAAGAGGGGAAACGCACGGAGCTCGCGGAGCACCGCGTCGGCGGCGTCGATCTCCGCGCGGCACGATGCGCACGCGCCGGCGTGGCGCGCGACCGCCGCGCGCTCTTCCGGCGCGAGCCCGCCGTCCGCGCCGTCGACGTAGTCGTCGACGCGCTCGCGGACCCACGGGCACGTGATCACGGTGTCATCGAACGGCATGACCGAGTTCCTTTCGCACGCGATCCCGCAGGCGGCGGCGGGCGCGGTGCAGGTACACCTTCACGGTTCCGAGCGGCATCTCCATCGCTTCCGCGATCTCGTTGTACGAGCGATCCTGAATCTCACGCATGATGACGATGCTGCGGTACGGCTCGTCGAGCTCCGCCACGGCGGATTCGAGGCACGCGCGCAGCTCGCTGCGTTCCGCCCGGTCCGTCTCCGCAGCGCCGTCGGCGACGAGGTCGGCGACCAATTCCACGTCGGCGCCGTCCGCGATCACCGTCGCGCGCATCCGGCGCCGCCGGCTCGCGTCGATCACCAGGTTTCGGGTGACGCGCGTCACCCACGCGTGCAGTTTCGCGGGGTCGATCGTCTCGCGGCAGCGCCACAACCGGATCAGCACCTCCTGCGTCACGTCCTCGGCGTCCTCGCGGCTGCGCAGCGCGTGAAGCGCGAATGAGTAGATCCGCCCGCCGTGCTCGCGGGCCAGCCTTTGGAATTCGCCGCTCATGACGCATGGGAAGGACGTTGCCGGACTCGGAAAGGTTACAGCGGTGTGGTACCATGGGCGCCGCCCGGGAGGCCGCGACGTGAACTCCTTCGCCCATATCGGGTTGCCGGTCGGATAGTGCCGCTGCAGCTCACCTATCTCGGCTGCGAGGGGGTGCTCCTCCGCTCCGCGGCGGGGTCCGTCTTGATCGACGGGCTCTTCGGAGAGGAGGCGGCGCCCTTCGCGATGCCGCCGGCCGCCGACCGCGACGCGCTGCGCCACGCCCGGCCGCCGTTCGACGGGGTGGACGTGGTGATCGCGACGCACTACCACGGCGATCACTTCGATCCGGCCGCCGTCGCGGACCACCTGCGCGCGCGCCGGCGCACGCGCTTCCTGTCGACGCCGCAGGCGGTGGAGCGGTTCATCGACGCGGCCGGACCCGCCTTTGCGGATCGCGCGCAGGCGCTGCCGCCCGTCGAAGGGGTGCGCGAAGCGGTCGAGGTGAATGGCATCCGCGTGGAGTACTTTGGCTTGAGCCACGGGAAGGTGAACTACGCCGACGTCGAGAACCTCGGCATCCTGGTTCGCCTCGGTGACCGTTCCATCCTGCACCTCGGCGACGGTATCATCGATGAGAAATCGTTGCGCGCCGCGGGAATACCGGGCGAGGCGGCCGACGTCGGCGTGTTGCCGTACTGGTTTCTCACCTATCCGTTCGGCAAACGCCTCCTGCAGCAGTCGCTGCAACCGCGCGCGACATTCGCGGTCCATATCCGTGTCGGCGAGCGCGAACAGATCGTGAACGAGATTGCGTCCTGGAGCAGCGCGGTGCCGCTGACCGAGCCCATGTCGCGCCATCGCATCGCCGCCGACGGGCGCATTATCCGGGAGGAATGACCCATGAAGAATCGATGGTTGATCGGGACGGCCGCGGCGCTGGCGCTGGCGGCCGGTTCGGCGGTGGCGGCGGACAACCCGCCCGCTCCGGGTTTCGACGCGGAGGGTTCGGACGCGCGCGCCGTCGAGATCGCGGACCGGACCATGGACGCCATGGGGGGGCGCGCGGCCTGGGACGCCGTGCAATGCATCGGGTGGACCATCTTCGGCCGCACGCACCTGTGGAACAAGTGGACCGGCGACTATCGCCTCGAGGCGGACACGCTGCTGGTGATCATGAACGTCAACAGCGGCGACGGCAGGGTGTGGAGTCGCGGCGCGGAGATGGAGGCGGGTGACGCCCGCCAGGCGGTCCTGGGCGAGGCCCGCTCCATCTGGATCAACGATTCATACTGGCTGGTCATGCCCTGCAAGCTCAAGGACACCGGGGTGACGCTCAAGTACGCGGGCGAGCGCGCAACCGACGACGGCCGGCCCGCCGACGTGCTCGCACTGACGTTTCGGGAAGTCGGAGACACCCCGGACAACCGGTACGAGGTGTTCGTGGATCGCGAGACCGGGCTGGTGTCGCAGTGGAGCTATTTCCGGAGTGCCGCCGACGCGGAGCCGCGCTTCACGCTCCCGTGGAACAACTGGTCCCCGTACGGCGGGATAAAGCTCGCGACGGGGCGGGGCCGCACCCACGTGACGAACGTCCGCGTGTCGAGCGGGGACGAGCGCGCGGCCTTCGCGACGCCCTGACGTCTCCCGCGGAGCGAACCGTGCGGCGCTACTCGATGTAGACGACGCCCTCGGGACCGTCGCCGACGGGGAACGCCTTGACCTGGGTACGCGTCGCGGCGTCCACCACCGACACCGTGCCGGCGCGTCCGTTGGTCACGAACCAGCGCCCGCCGTCGGGCGTGATCTCGATGCCGATGGGGAATTGACCGACGGCGACGCGGCCGATCTCCTCGCGCCTGACACGATCGACCAGTGCGATCTCGTTCTTCAGCGCGCACGACACCAGCGCCGTTGCGCCGTCGTGCGTGAAACGGATGCGGATGGGGTTGCCGACGACGCCGATCGTGATCTCCCGCTTGCGCGCGTCGCTCTTGATCACCGCGATCGTCTGGAACAGGCGGTTGATCGACCATATCTCGCTGCCGTCGGGCGTCACCGCAATCCCCTCGCAACCCTGCCCGCTCAGCACCGTCCGGTCGAGCGCGCCCGTCTCGACATTGATGAAGGAAACCGTCCCATTGACCTGGCTCGTCGCGTAGATCCACTTCTCGTCGGGAGACATCGTCAGCATGTGTACGCCGTCGTCGCGCAGATTGAAGGTGCGTTTCACCTTGCGCGTGGTGAGGTCCAGCTCGATCACGGCGCGCGAGGCCTCGCACGTGGCGTACAGGAGGGCGTCGTCCCGCGTCACCGCCAGCGCGTGCGGCTTGTAGCTGGGCTGGACGTTTACGCCCGCCACCCGCTCCCGCTTCTCGAGGTCGATGATCGAGATGGTGTTGTCGAGGCCCTCGTAGTCGGCCAGGTAGGCGAAACGCCCGTCGTGGGAGGTGGCGACCTCGTGCGGCTCTCCCGGCACCGTCACCGAGAAGAGCAGCTCGCATGTCGTACCATCGAACGCCTTCAGGGCCGCCTCCCCCTTGGATACGACGAGCAGGCGCGGCGACGCGGTCGCGGCCGACGCGGCCAGGGTGCAGATGGCGGCGAAAAGGGCGGATCGTCGTGTCATGGTGCTGATTCCTCCGTTCAAAATTCTCCGAATGGACGATTATACGACCGGAGCGCGCCCCGGATCCTGCCAAAATTCGGAGTGCTCACCTGGTGAGTACGAGCGCCAGCGCCGCGGTCGTCCCGGTGGCCGTGTTGCGGCCCTGCAGCACGTGGTAGGCCTCGGCCACGATCGCCGCATCCGGGGCCATCTGCCAGCCGAGGGACGCGATCAGCTTGAGCACGTCCTGGTTGGCGACGGTGGTCGTCGACGACTCGTCGAGCGGGCCGGGGTCGACGGTGGAATACCACGCCTCGATGAGGGCCTGTGCGGACACGCGGCCGCGGGTCCCGCCCAGCTGGGCGGAGAATCCAAAGTCATCGGCGAGGGGTCCACCGCGCACGCGGTAGGTTCCGGAGGCGGTCGCGTAGAGCCCGCGCGCGCTCGCGCCGGCCGCCAGCGATGCCGCGAGGTCGGCGTGCCCGCTCCCGAGCGCCGGCCCGTCGTTGTCCGGCTCCGCGTCGTAGCCGAGCGGCACCTTCCCGATCACTTCCCACGACACGGGCCGGGGGCCGGAAACGAGCCCCCGCCGCATTCCGATCGAGAGGTCGCTCAGGCCGGCGTTGGTCACGTCGACCTCGCGGACCAGGTCGGCGAGCTCGCTGATCTCCGTTCGACGCGAGGTGAGGATCTTGAAGGGGAGGGAGCTCACCAGCGTCCAGCGGTCCGTGATTCCGTACTCGACGTACGCGGACAGGGAAACCTCGCGGTAGGCGGCGGACTGGATGAGCGGGTTGGTGGTGAGGAGCGGGACCTCGGCGCCCTCGTGATCGAATTCCGTATCGGTGTAGAGGTAGCTCGCGGCGATCTTCGTGTAGTGCCCGCCGCGGGGGCGCGTCCAGGGCCCGGCCTCGCAGGCCTCCGCCACGCCCAGCGCCACGAGCCCGGCGCCGGCGACGGCCAGCCGGGTACGCGTGCTAACCCTTTGTCGATCTGTTGGTTTGACCGGACGCACCCCGATGATTATAATGAGTGGGAATCCGCGGCGGGAGTCGAAGTCCGGTCCGCCGCGGTGGCCGATTGACGCAATATACGATTCGCGAGGGATTCGTACACAATGATTAACGTGACCGATCGCGCCGTCGAGGCGATTCGCGACTGCATCGTCGCCGAGAACAAAACCGTGGACGCGGCCTACCTCCGGGTGGCCGTGAAGGGCGGTGGCTGCTCCGGGCTCATGTACAACCTCACGATCGACGATCGGGCCTCGGACACCGATCTGGTCATCACGAGCGGGGACGTTCGCATCGTCGTCGACAAGAAGAGCAAGCTCTTCCTGCACGGGCTCACGCTGGATTACACCACGGGACTGAACGGGAAGGGGTTCATCTTCTCGAACCCGAACGCGAAGGCCACGTGCGGCTGCGGCGAGTCATTTACCGTCTAGCCGCTCTTTCCTGATCCCTTTTCGGATCCATCATTCGATTTCAAAGCGAACGAAGGAGGCCCCATGCCGTTCACGCTTCCCGATCTTCCCTATCCGCACAATGCACTCGAGCCGCACATCGATGCCCGCACCATGGAGATTCATCACGGCAAGCACCACAAGGCGTACATCGACAACGCCAACGCGGCGCTCGAGAAGCATCCGACGCTGGCCGGCAAGTCCGTCGAGGACCTGCTCCGCGACCTGAACGCGGTGCCCGAGGACATTCGCACCGCGATCCGCAACAACGCCGGCGGCCACGCCAACCACTCGCTGTTCTGGACCGTCATGCAGCCGACGGGCGGCGGCGCGCCGTCGGGCGACCTCGCCGCCGCGATCGAGCAGGCCTTCGGAGGCTTCGACGCCTTTCGCGCACAGTTCGAGACGGCAGCCAAGACGCGCTTCGGCAGCGGCTGGGCGTGGCTCTCGGTCAAGAAGGACGGCGCGCTGGCGGTGTCCTCGACCGCGAACCAGGATTCGCCGCTTTCCGAGGGCATGATGCCGATCCTCGGTCTCGACGTGTGGGAGCACGCGTACTACCTCAACTACCAGAATCGCCGCCCCGACTACGTGGCGGCGTTCTGGAACGTCGTCAACTGGGGCGAAGTCGAGAAGCGGTTCAAGGCGGCGCGCTAGCGCCCGCTTCCCCGGAGGCCGTCATGAGCGAACTATCGCAGAAGCACTGCGTGCCGTGTCGCGGGGGCGTGCCCCCGCTCAAGGGGGACCTTCTCAAGGTGCTCGCCCAGAAACTGGGCGGCGGCTGGAAGGTGATCGACGAACACCATCTCGAGAAGGACTACGCGTTCGACGACTTCAAGCAGGCGCTGGAGTTCACCAACCGCGTGGGCGAGATCGCCGAGCGGGAGGGACACCACCCCGACATCCACCTCGCCTGGGGCCGCGTCACGCTGACCATCTGGACGCACAAGATCGACGGCCTCACCGAGAGCGATTTCATACTCGCGGCCCGGGCCGACGACGCCCATCGCGCATGACCTTCAGCGCCGAGTTCGACGTCCGTTTCGGTGACATCGACCACGCGCGCGTGGTCTACTATCCGCGCTTCTTCCATTACTTCCACCAGGCCTTCGAGGAATGGTTCGGGCGTGCGCTCGGCGTGTCCTATCCGGACCTCGTGCTCAAGGAGAACGTGGGCTACCCGAGTGTGCGGGTCGAGTCGGAGTTCCTCAGGCCGCTGCGCTACGGGGACCGCATCCGCGTGGACCTCGAGCTGCTCGACGTGGGCCGCACGTCCATCACGGTGCGCTACACGCTGGTGCGTCTCACCGACGGTGAGGTGAGTGCGCGCGCCACCATCAAGAACGTCGCCATCGACAACGACACGTTCGAGCCGGTCGTCATATCGGAGGCCTGGCGCGGGCGTTTCGAGCGCTTCCGCACCGGCGCGGAGAAGCGGCCGTGAAGGCGGTCTACTTCGAGCGGCACGGCGGGGCGGAGGTACTGCAATGCGGCGAGCGCCCCGCGCCACCGATCCGTCCCGGGACGGTGCGCATCGCCGTGCACGCGGCCTCCCTCAACCACGTCGACTTGTTCATCCGCCGCGGTTTCCCCGGGCTCAAGATCGAGCTTCCGCACATCCCGGGCTGCGACGCGGCCGGCGTGGTGAGCGAGATCGCACCCGGCGTCGGCAGCGTCCGCGTGGGCGACCGCGTCCTGATGGACCCGTCCATCGCGTGCGGGCAGTGCGAGTTCTGCCTGCGCGGCGACGCGAGCCTGTGCGTCAGCTATCAGCTCATCGGCGAGATGACCAGCGGCACGATGTGCGAAGAGATCGTGGTCCCGGCGGCGAACGCCATTCCCATTCCGGACACGATGACGTTCGTCGAGGCGGCGTCGCTTCCGCTGGTGTTCGTCACCGCCTGGCGCATGCTGGTGACGCGCGGACGCTTGCGCGCGGGCGAGGACGTCCTGATCCTCGGCGCCGCCGCCGGGGTGGGCATCGCCTGCATCCAGATCGCGAAGGTGGCGGGGGCCCGCGTTTTCGCGGCGGCGAGCAGCGCGGAGAAGCTCGACGTGTGCCGGAGTCTGGGCGCGGACGTGCTGATCGACACCTCCCGCGAGGACTTCGCCCGCCGCATCCGCGAGGAGACGGGCCGTCGGGGCGTCGACGTCGTGGTGGACTACGTGGGGCGCGACACCTGGGTCAACAGCCTCAAGAGCCTCGCCCGCGGCGGCCGGCTGGTGACGTGCGGCGCGACGACCGGCTATAATCCGGAGGAAGACCTGCGCCACGTGTTCTACCGCCAACTCGAGATCATCGGCTCCACCATGGGCTCGCGCAACGAGCTCATGGCGGCGCTGAAGCTGGTCTTCGCGGGCAGGATGAAGCCGGTGGTGGGCGCGGTGCACGACATGAAGGACATCGCCGCGGCTCACGCCGCGATGGAAGAGAGACGCGCGATCGGGAAGATCGCCATACGAATCAAGGACGCACAATGAAGGAAACGCAGACAGGCATCGACCGGGTTCGTTTCGGCACCCATCCGTCGCGCTACAAGCATTGGAAGCTCGAGCTCGACGGCCCGGTTGCTTGGCTCATGATGAAGGTGTCGGAAGACGAGGGACTCCGGCCGGACTACAAGCTCAAGATGAACTCGTACGACCTGGCGGTGGACATCGAGCTGGACGACGCGGTGACGCGCCTGCGCTTCGAGCATCCCGAGGTGTCGGTGGTGTGCATCGAAAGCCTCAACGACAAGGTCTTTTGCGCGGGCGCCAACATCTTCATGCTGAGCACCTCGACCCACACGCACAAGGTGAACTTCTGCAAGTTCACCAACGAGACCCGCGTCAACATCGAGGAAGCCACCGCGAAGAGCGGCCAGAAGTACGTCGCGTCGCTGAACGGCGCGGCGGCGGGCGGCGGATACGAACTCGCGCTCGCCTGCGACGAGATCCACCTCGTCGACGACCGCAGCTCCGCGGTGAGTCTGCCCGAGGTCCCGCTGCTCGGCGTGCTGCCGGGGACCGGCGGCCTCACCCGCCTGGTCGACAAGCG
>DASTOO010000083.1:0-4331 GCA_035762505.1 Candidatus Krumholzibacteriia bacterium | reverse complement strand
TGACTTCACGCATGATTCAGCTGGCACGCCTGTTCTTCTTCATGTCCTGCTCCGCTGTTCCGGCTTACGGAACAACCGCCGTCCCCGTCGGGAGTTCCCCCGCGGAGTTTCGTGCCCGGGGTGCCGCCAGCTCCGATGAGGCGACCGTCTCGGACTTACGCTCCCGCCTGGAGGAGCTGAAGCGCGGGCGCGACATCAAGGTGCGGCACAGGAGTCTCGGCGAGGTAGAGGCGAAGTTCGTGGGCCTGGCCGGCGATTCGATCGAATTGTTGGCGGACGGACCGAGCCTCTACGGGACGGAGACGATGATGCTGCCCGACGTGGAATCGGTCTGGAAGCGAAAGCGCTATACATGGTGGGGTGGGCTCGTGGGGGCCGCGATCGGCGCGGGTATCGTGGCACTCTTTACCGATCCCGCGCCTCCTGAGCCGGGTTTCGGCGGCCTGCTCAATTACGACCGGGAGGAGAAGATCATCCTGGGTGGTCTGGTGGGGGCCGCCGTCGGGCTGATGGCGGGACACGAGATCCACTCGTACTCGAGAATCTACCCGTAGTTCCCCGAGTGCCGAAGGGGGTGGCGACCTGGGAAGCCACGTGGGGCGCGTGAAGGCGCTCTATCGACGATGAAGCGCTCCCCGGTGATGCAGCCCGCGGGGCATTGGTGGGCAGCACCGCATGCTATACCGCTGCTATCCCTTCTGCTATCCCTCGATTTCGCATAATGCCCCTAATCAGATCGAAATCCGCTATCCCTAAGTAGACCCTCCCAGGCCTTTTCCAGAAACGGGCTAGTTTGGGACCTCGGAGCGGTCGCGAGCAGTGGGACTTCTGTTCTATCGCATTGCCCCGCAGGCTGTTACGCCGCCGATCGCGTCGCGACCTGGCGCTGTCCCTCGGTACAGCAAACGGGCTAAAATCGGGGCGTTTTGCTAGACCGTCGCGCGTGCTGGGCGTAAGCTCCACTTCCCAAGGGAGGGAGACCTATGTTGACCGAAGACAAGTTGGAATCTCGCCGCGTTCGGTTGTTCCCGTCGCACAATATCCATTCAGAGAGAGAGGCAGAGCTTCGAGCGGCAGCGTCGTTCCTGGCCGTGGCGAAAGCCGTATCGGAGTTCGGTCGGAGAATCGTGTCGATGGCCGGCGGTCCCGCCGGCAAGCTGGAATGCTACACGGAGGTGCCGTTCCCGTGCGAAATGAATGGCGCGCGCAAGGAGCTTCGGCCCGATGGGCTCCTCCGGGTACGTCGCGGGAAAACGGAGTGGAAGGCGCTTGTGGAGGTGAAAGTCGGCGCTCAGGTCCTCGATCAGGCGCAGATCGACCAGTACCACACGGTCGCGTCCGACGAGGGTATCGACGCGCTTATCACGGTCAGTAATGAGGCGGCGCTCGCAAGCGGTCTCCCGCCGCATGTGACGATCGACGGTCGTCGCGCCCGCAGGGTCCCCGTGATCCATCTGTCCTGGGATCGACTGCTGAGTGAAGCGCAAATGCTGAGCAGCAAGCAGGAGGTGTCGGACGCGGACCAGCACTGGATGCTCGACGAGTGGATACTCTACGTCACCGACGAAGGCTCGCGGATCATTGAGGCGCCGCAGCTCGGTGCCCACTGGGGCGATGTCATGCGCGCGGCGCAGGCCGGGGGCCTGCGGTCGTGCACCCTCCAGATGGAGGATGTTGTGCGGTGCTGGGACGCCTACCTGCGGAAATTCGGGTTCCGACTCCGGGCGAAACTCGGCGTTGATGTCGGGCAGAGACTCTCGCGCGAGGAGAAGGCCGACCCCGCCGTGCGGTTCAAGCGCCTGTGCGCGACCGCGGTCGACCAGGGAGTGCTCCAGGGTGTCCTGCAGATCCCGGGGGCTGCGGGCGACGTTGCCGTTGATGTCATTCTCGCCGCATCGTCGGTGCGGTACAGCGTGGAGATAGACGCGCCGACCGAGGGACGGCCGCGAACCCGAGTCAGCTGGTTGCTGAGGCAACTGGAGCGCGACTCGGCGGCAAGCGGCGATCTGACTGTAAAGGTGAACTGGCAGTACAAGAAGTACCGCACGCAGGCGAGCCTCAGAGACGCGCTCGCCGATTCCGGCAGACTCTTCGTAGACGCGGCAGGTCTGAGCGTACCGACTGACGCGCTGCCGAAATCGTTCACCCTCGAGCGGGCATCCCGCCTGCCGAAGGGAAAGGGTCGCTCTAGTGCCCCGATCCTTGAAGGGGCATCGAAGGGATTCGAGGCCTTCTATCGCGATGTGGTGGCGAAGTTGAAGCCTTACATCGCACCAGCGCCACAAATGCCGGACGATATGGCTAAGACACTTGCCGCCCACACGGTTGCCGTCAGTAGCCCGCCACCGGTGGAACCCGAGAAGTTGCCGTCGCCCGAGGTCGATGCGAGTAAGGAGCCGTCGCCAGCGTCGTAGCGAGAAGCTGCCGCGATGCATTCGATGTTCGTGGCTCTTCCTTGGTTTGTGATCGGAGTCGGGCATCGCAGCACTCGCGGGGGAGTGCCATTTCGATTGGGCGAAGCGGGTTTTCGTTGCGTGGCCACCGCTCGCTGGACCGCTGCCCCCGAGTAGCAGGACGGGGGGGCGCCTGCAGGATTAAGAGAAACTAAAATGGCGAATCTTCATATCTTTCTCGACAACTCAAACGTCTGGATTGAAGGTCAACGTGCCGCCACGGGCGGCCCTGCTGGCGATGAGCGAAGGGATGCGGCGTACCGAATTGACTTCGGAAAGTTGCTTGAGCACGTGAGAGCAGGGCGCACAATCGTCGAGGCAATGCTCTATGGCTCAGAGCCTCCTCCGAATGACACCGTGTGGAGCGTTGCTAAGGAGCGAGGTTTTGAAGCCAAGGTGTTCAAGAGGAACTTCCAGAACCGTGAGAAGAAGGTTGACACACAGCTTTGTGTAGACGTGACCAGAACCTTGTACTCCAATTTTCCCAAGGACCGCGTCTTGATTTTGATCGCCGGTGATGCTGACTACCTACCGGCAATCGAGGTCGCGCTTGAGCGCGAGTGGAACGTGGAGGTCTACTTCTGGACCAACGCGAGCAGGGAGCTTCGCCAGGACTCACGGTTTGCATTCTGTGATCTATCACCCCACGCCTTCGCGGTAGGCTTCCGCGCCTAGTTGATTGCTGGGGTTATACGGTGCTGGCGCTCTACTACTACCGGTCACGTGATCCCGAAGAGAGCGACTTCACCGACCTCAGTTGCCGACGAGATCCGGACTTCAATCATCTGACGCTCGGTGTCTGCCGGCCGGCGGTGCGCAAGCGTCTGTACCGGGAGGCGGTGGCCGGCACGGTCACGATTGCGTTCTACACGGTCCAACCTGGTATCCAAACGCTCGTGCTTACTGCACTTGTGATGCTTGTCTCGGACGGGGCATTCGCGAGTCACACCGAGGCGGCCTCGGAACTTCCTCGGCCTTTTCCTCCGAATCTTCTTGTGCGGGGAAATCGGTGCAGTTGCGGGACCGCGTTTGGCAGTCGATCGACGATGCGCTTGCGCGATGGCTGTAACTGCCCAAACTATGTCGGCCGCGAATCTACGCCGTTGTTGCTCTTCAACAGAGACTCCGCGCGGGTGGCGCTCGGGAGACCCGTCAAGGTGGACTTCGAGAGATTCAAGTCTCTTGTGCCGGAGTACTTCAACAAATGGCCGGGCCGAAGAGCGTGGTCGAAGTTCCAGCAGGCCACACGGAACTCCCTCCACGTCATTGAGACGGAAGGCGAGCAGCGAGCCATTCGCGCTCTCTTTCGAGCAGTCCCAATTGGTCAGGTCTCCTATTCGAGGTGGCACGATGCCGTGCGGAGCTGCCATTCTGGGCAACGCAGCCGTCGCTGCCGCTGACCTATGTCCATCAGTCCGGCGCTGTACTTGTTTGACCACTCGTGGAATGATCCCGTAGGATAGGCGGCATGGCGAAATCGTCTCGACCGACCCAATCGGGTTCTTCAAACCCATCTAGGGGTTCTTACGCGCTTTCTGTGAAGCGGGCTGAGTTGATCTGGGAAGGTAAGTACGACGCCGACGGAAGACGCGTGGCACCGCTCCGTGTCGCGCTTCCGTTTCAAACAGTCGAGATGGTCAACGAAACTGCCCAGGAGCGCCAAAAGAGCCTCGTTTTCGAATCGCCGGCGGCCTACTACGCCAAGGAATGGCGGAACCGGCTGATCTGGGGCGACAAGAAGTATGTGCTCCCATCGCTTCTCCCGGAGTTCGCCGGCAAGATCAATCTCATTTACATAGATCCACCGTTCGACACCGGCGCGGACTTCTCGTTTACGGCGTCGGTTCCGGATCACCCGGACACCGAAGAGGACGATTC
>DASTOO010000082.1:0-4540 GCA_035762505.1 Candidatus Krumholzibacteriia bacterium | reverse complement strand
CTTTGTTGATCTGAATCCCGAAGATGTAGTGATCCTGACGAGTCGTCTCAGCAATCTCCCACAGGACCGCCTCCGACTTCGAGGTGGTAGGTCCCACGAGCACAATCGTTCCCTTGGTCAAGGCGATGCGTTTCGCGCACTCGGTCTTCCACTTGGAGTCGAACGGATCCTTGACGGAGTAGTCGTAGAACTCGATATCGTTCTTCTTGTCCTTCGCCTGCTGCACGAGAAACTCACGCGCCCACTTGTCTTCCATCTCAAAGCTTATGAATGCTCTCGGTGCTGCCATCTTGCCTCCATTTCAAGGCCGCTTTGGAAAGAGTATCATTCGGGGCCAACCCACCTAGCCAGTCTTCTATCGATCTTGTACGGCTGCCCGCGCGCAATCCAACTAGGCATAATAACGACTCATCGGACTGCCGCTTCGGCTCGCAGCCTGCAGATAGTACTGCGTAACCCGCGGCCTAACAAGAGAAACGCCGTGCGGCGACAGCAAGCTGGATTACTACCGTGAATCCCACCCCCGATACCCTACTGCCTCCGCGATGTGTCGCTCCGCGATCCGTTCGCTTCCCTCCAGGTCCGCGATCGTTCGGGCCACGCGCACGATGTGCCCGCGCGCCCGCGCGCTTACCTGCAAGGACTTCTGCGCGGAGACGAACAGCTCCTCCGCCGAAGGCTCCATTCTGCAATGCGCCGGGAAGAGTCCATCGGGAAGCCGCGCGTTGCATTCGACGCCGTCGAGCCCCGCATAACGCCGCGCCTGCATCTCCCGCGCGCGCATCACCTGCTCGCGCATCGCCGCACTCGTCATCCCGAGCGAGCGTGACTGCCACATTTCGACGTCCACCGGCTGCACCGCGACGTGAATGGCGATGCGGTCCATGAGCGGCCCCGAGATCTTCCCGACGTATGCCTCGCGCTGCAGCGGAGAACAGCGGCACTGCTTCACCTTGGAACCGTGGTAGCCGCAGTGACAGGGGTTCATTGCCGCGACCAGCTGAAAGCGGGCCGGGAAGGTGACGGCGCTCTTTGCCCGTGCGATCGTGATGTGTCCCTCCCCCAGCGGCTCGCGCAGCGTCTCGAGCACGTGCCGCCGGAACTCCGGCAGCTCGTCCATAAACAGCACCCCGTTGTGCGCGAGCGTGATCTCGCCGGGCCGCGGCACGCTCCCGCCGCCGATCAGCCCCGCGTCGCTGGCACTGTGATGCGGCGCCCGGAACGGCGGCACCGTGATGAGCCCGCCCGCCCCGTTGCTCCCGAGGAGTCCGATGACGCTGTAGATCATCGTGGTCTCCATGGCGCGCTCGGTCGAGAGCGGCGGGAGGATCGTCGCGAATCGCCGCGCGAGCATGGTCTTCCCCGATCCCGGCGGTCCCGTCATCAGCACGTGATGCCCGCCCGCGGCGGCGATGAGGAGCGCGCGCTTGGCAGCCTCCTGCCCGACCACGTCGGCCATGTCAATGGCATGAGAATTCGAGTGCCGGGGCGCCGGTGCGGGGTCATCGGCCTTCTTCACGACCACGCGCCCGTCGACGGTCGCTTCGAAGAAATCGTCATTATGACCACGCGGTAGCGAGGAAGCCAGCGCCGCCGCCACCGCGGCGCGCAGGCTTTCGCACGCGAGCACCTCCACGCCCTCCACCACGCGCGCCTCTTCGAGATTCCCCAGCGGCACCACGGCACGGGCGAAGCCTCGAGCGCGCGCGTGGAGCAGAATCGGCAGCACGCCCGGCACGCGCCGGAGCGATCCGTCCAGCGCCAGCTCGCCGATGAAGATCGCGCGCGGTGTCGTCGCCTCCGCCTGGCCGGACGCGATGAGGATCCCCGCCGCAATGGCGAGGTCGTATGCGGAACCCTCCTTCTTCACGTCGGCGGGGGCAAGATTGACGGTGATGCGCTCCAGGGGGAAGTTGCGCCCGGAGTTCTTGATGGCGGCGGTCACGCGTTCGCGGCTCTCGCGGACGGCGGCGTTGGGGAGCCCCACCACCGAGAACGCGGGGATCCCCCGCGAGATGTCCACTTCCACTTCGACGACGAGACCCTCGATTCCGACGATGGCACCCGAAAACACGGTCGTATGCATACGAGACCTCCCGCACCACCTGAGGGGCGGCACCTGACTAACGGAACATGTCGTGGGAGGAAAAACTGGGAGGAGAACGAGACGATTGTCGCAGCCAATCCTAGCACGCCGGCGGGGACAAAGAAAGGAAGGATGGTCCTCGTTCCTCGCGATAGACGATGTCGTCATGATTGACGGACGTGAGACGGCACACTACGATGTCCGAGGGGATTTCGCGTGCCCACGGACATACCCGCATCGCAAGAGCCCGTCGAACCCGGCCGGTGGCCCGCCCGTGTGGCCGAGCTTTGTGAGTCATGGCTGGGCGCAAAGACGTCGCGCGAGCGAAACCGCATACTTTCCGAGCTCTGGCTTCTTGTCAACACCGCACTCACCCGTTACCTGCGCCTTCACAGCCGGACATACGGGTTCATCAGCTCCGAGGATGCACGCGACATTGCGTCGGAGAAGGCGATGGTGTTCCTTCGCAGCCTCGAGGGCGACGGTCCCGACGCGACTGAGGTCCAGCCGGCGCGCATCTGTGCCTACCTCTCCACTCTGGCCCGAAACGGACTGGTCGATACGCTCCGCCGCCAGCAGCGGCATCGCACGTTGGAACAGGGTATCGCGACGGAAGCGCGTGTCCGATCTTCCGCTTCTGAGAGTGCCGAGATCATCGTTCAGCACACACAATTTGTGGATGCGCTGAGCGCATGTCTGCGGAGTATGACGCCTCGAGCACGTGCCGCCTGGTTCCTCCGCGTCTTCCTGGACATGCCGAGCAAGAGGATCGCAACCCACCCCGACGTGCAGATGACGCCCACGGGAGTGGACATGTTGCTGTCTCGTACGCGTCGAACCCTGCGCGAAGGCATGAAGGCGAGGGGATTCGATGCCGAAGACACGCCCCCGGGAGTCTTCGTGGTCCTCTGGGACCTATTCAAGCACGACACAGGGGATGCGCAGAGGAGCGACGAGCCGTCATGAACGAATGCCCCAACTCGTCCGGGCTCATCGACCTGATCAGTGGACTGCTGCCCGAGGCCGAGGCGCGAGAAATGGTCAACCACGTTCGCCGATGCCCGGATTGCGAAGCGCAAATGCGTAGGCTGGTCACTGAGCGAGAATCGCTGCGAGCGGGGCCCGTTCCGGCGATGGTCGACGGGAGGATCCAACTCGTGCAGCCACGAGGGCGGCGGATGGCGCGCCGATGGATGTTCGCGGTGGCGGCCCTGGTCGTCCTGATCGGCTCGATCAACTTCCTTCGCAACCCGCGGGAGAGCGGGCCGGGAGACTACTGGATTCCCATCTCCGGCGAAGCGACGCTCCTGCGCTCCCCGACCAACTCCAGCCCGTCCCAGGATGTGACGGACGCGCTACGCGCCTACCGGCAACGGGACGCCGCCACCGCGGTCGAGGAACTCCGTGCGTTTAAGGTGCCTGTGTCCGATGCAACGGTGTATACGCTTCGAGATCTGTATCTCGCAAGCGCCCTCGTGAACGCCGCACAACCCGAGGAAGCGCTCGCAACGCTCGAGACTCTCGGAATCGAGTCGCTCCCACAGCCGTGGCGCGGGCACGCGAGATGGACCTACTACCTGGCCTTGATGCGGGTGGGCCGCACGAATGAGGCGTTTGCACTGCTCGGATCGCTCGCGCAGGAGACGGGAGAGATCGGGCAAAGGGCGCGCGAGGAAGTGAATCGCGCTGGTCGATCTAGTCGGGATCGCCCAGGAGAATGAAGCCCGACCAATACACGGGATGGGCGAACGGCTTGTTGCCGCTCGCGTCCCGGTAATCACGAAGCCAGTTCTTCGCCTCGACGAGCGCCTGCGCCTTGGTCATCGGCCGCCCGCCATTGCCGTCCGAGGACCTGTCGTATCGGCCGCTCAGGTTCTCATAAAAGCGGGACATCAGCTTTGCTGCGGACAGATCGTCCACCTTCCACAGGTTCGATACGACGCTTCTCGCTCCTACGCTGAGGAGCGTCGTCGTCAGACCGGTCGGTTCGCCGCGGTGCCAAACCCATGCCGACAGGGTCTGACATCCGCTCATGGTGACGAGCTCGGCGTCCAGGTTCCACGTGAGCTGAATCTCGAGCACGTCAAGGAGGCCGTCATTCTGCGGCGAGCCGTCAACGCCGCGGCGGGTCAACGCCAGCGCGCAGCGCTGCGCGAGCGACGTCTCCGTCAGGGCATGTGTGGCGATATGGACGATCGCGTAGCCGTCTCCCCGCGAGCTTCCAAAGATATCTCGGACGTTTTCTTCCGTCGCTTCTTCGCCACTCAAGATCGTGGCCTGCGGAAACGCCCTTCTCAGGCCTTCCAACTCCTTCGAAGCACTGAATAGGCGCGGCAGCGCGTTCAGTGCATCAACATCACCGTTGGTCGCCGCACGGTGAAGAGTCCTGTTCAGCGGCATGCCATGCTCCTCGTCCGCTGGTGCCCCCCCCGATATCGTCTTTGAAGCGGCCGT
>DASTOO010000081.1:0-2328 GCA_035762505.1 Candidatus Krumholzibacteriia bacterium | reverse complement strand
CACCACGGGCCCCGCCGCGCGGATTCGTCAGATTTGCACGGAGGCCTTGGGCCGGACGGCGAAGGGGTGTCTTCTCCGCGAGGGAGGGCGACTGATCGTGTTCTGCCCTTACAACGATGCGCGCTGCCTGGCGCAGGAGCTGGAGCGCGCGAGCGAGGCGGCGTCGAGTCGGCCCGTCACTCACGAGAATGGGAGCGCTTCTCCCTAAGCGTCCGGTCGGGTGTCACCTCCGCCGGGACGGTGTGTGCGCGAACGGCAGCTTCGTGTAGCGCACTTTGTCGACCTCGATCACCAGCGCCACGCGGCCTTCAGGGCTCCGCATCGGGAACGGCTTGCCGATGTACTTGTGCGACACCGGATCCATGGTCTTGAAGTCGGAGTCAGGCCGGCGCTCCACCACGCGACCGCGCAGCTGAACCTCCTCGTACGGATTGTCGAAGTCCACGATGGACAGCGCGACCCGCGAATCACGGCGCGTGTTGCGTCCTTTCAACGACTTTTCATTCGTGCACACCACGAGCCGATCCCCCTCGCGCCCGACCCAGACCGGCGTGCTCTGGGGCGAGCCGTCCGGCATCAGGGTGGCGAGGTGCGCGAAATTCGGGCGGTCGATGAGCGACTTGGCCTCGGGCGATAGCGGGGTGGGCATGGGTCTTCCTCCCGGCTTCGAGAATACATCCGCGTCGTCCCGGATGAAGATGTCGGTGTCTGGTGTCCCGTCGGCTCGATCGTCGCCAAGCACCGAGGCGCGCGGCGCGGTACAATTAAACGAATGGTTAATAAGAAGACGCGAGCGACCCGGCGGCAGCGCGATCCGGAGGCGACCCGCCAGGCCCTCCTCATGGCCGGCACGCGGTTGTTCGCCGAGCGCGGGTACGAGGGGACGCCGTTGTCGGCGATCGCCGACCGGGCGGGTGTCAACAAGGCGATGGTCAGCTATTACTTCGGGGGGAAGCGCAAGCTGTATCTGGCCATCGTGGCCGCCACGTTCGCCGATATCGTCGGCCGCGCCGAGGAACTGCCGGCGTTGCGCCGTTCCGCGCCTGAGCTCCTTCGCCAGCTGATCGCGCTGATCGCAGAGACGGCGACGCAGCGCAATCCGCACTTTCCGGCGATGATGCTGCGGGAGGTGCTGGCCGGAGGCCGGCACCTCGGGGACGAGACACTCGGGTATCCTCTCCGGGTCGCCGACGTGGTGCGGCGGATCGTCGAGCGTGGGATGCAGGAAGGAACGTTTCGGCCGGTGGACCCGCTGCTGACGCACCTGAGCCTCATCGGAAGCCTGCTGTTCTTCTTCGCGACGACGCCCCTCCGCCAGCGGTTGATCGCCACCGGTCGGCTTCGCGTCAAGGCGCCCGAGGCCGCGGAATACGTGAAGCACATGCAGGACCTGCTCGTCGACGGGCTCGTCGCGCGGCGCCGCAGCCGACGCGGCGGGACCGTGGTGAGGGTATCGTGACCGCGATCCCCCTTCGGCCGAAACAGCAGGAGCCGCCGGCTCCGACGCCGGCGGAGCAGTCCCGACCCGAGGCCGCGCCCAAGCGGTCCTGGCGCCGCCTGATTGTCGTGGCGGCGCTGGTGGTCATTGGGCTGGTCGCGGCCTTCGCGGCGTGGCGTCTGTTCTTTGCGGTCCCACCACTGCCTCCCGGGGTGATCGCGGCCAGCGGACGAATCGAGGGGGACGAAGCGGCCGTCTCGCCGAAGACGAGCGGACGGATCCGTGAAGTCACCGTTCGGGAGGGCGATTCGGTGGAAGCCGGCGCAGTGATCGCCATCCTCGACGACGAGCAGGTCCGCGCCCGCGAGCAGCAGGCCGAGGCGATGGTCCGGCAGGCCGAGGCTCGCTTGGCCGCCGCCGAGGCCCAGCTGGCCCAGGCCGAAGCCTCGTATGCCCAGGCACGCTGGGACCGGGATGCGTTCGCCACGCTCTTCCAGCGAGGCCTCATCGCCGAGCAGCAGGCCCGCCAGGCCGAGAACAACGAGCGCACGCAGGCGGCCATGGTCGTGGCCGCGAAGCGGCAGGTCGGCGCGGCGCAGGCAGACGCCGACCGGGCCCGGGCGCAGCTCGAGGAGGCGAAGGCGAACCGCCAGGACCTCCGCGTCCTGGCGCCCTTCGCGGGGACCGTCGCGACACGGACCGCCGAGCCGGGCGAAGTGGTGACGGCGGGCACGCCAGTCATCACACTCATCGACCTGAGTCAGGTCTACCTGCGTGCCTTCGTCCCCGAAGGCCAGATCGGCCGCGTCCGTCTGGGCCAACCCGCGCGCGTGTACCTGGACTCGGCACCGACGCAGCCGATCGAGGCCTTCGTCTCCCGCGTCGATCCT
>DASTOO010000080.1:0-2863 GCA_035762505.1 Candidatus Krumholzibacteriia bacterium | reverse complement strand
TCCGTAAGCCGGGAAAGATCGCTGCCCGCGGAGGAGACCCCGCGCTCCTCCGCAAATCGGATCACGCTCGCGATGCGGGCGTGCGCGTACTGCACATAGTAGACCGGATTCTCGTCCGACTGCTTGCGGGCCAGCGTCAGGTCGAAGTCGAGCGGCGAGTTCGCGCGGCGCATGAGGAAGAAGTACTTGGCCACGTCGACGCCCACGTCGTCGATCAATTCGCGCATCGTGACGAACTCGCCCGCGCGCTTGCTCATGCTCACCGGGTTGCCGCCCTCCAGCAGGCGCACCCAGCCCACGATGATGATCTCCAGCCAGTCCGGGGGCGCCCCCAGCGCGGTCATCGCCGCCTGCATGCGCGCGACGTAGCCGTGGTGGTCCGGCCCCAGCAGGCCGATCGCCCGGTCGTAACCACGGTCGAGCTTCGACGCGTGATAGGCGACATCGGCCACGAAGTAGGTGGGAAGCCCGTCGCTCTTCCTGAGCACCCGGTCCTTGTCGTCCCCGAACGCGGTCGAGCGAAAGTAGACCGCTCCCTCCTCATCGTACGTGTGCCCGCTGGCGACGAGCCGCCCGTACGCCGCTTCCACCGCCGTCGGATGGAGCGACGATTCCAGGAAGAACTCGTCGAAGCGCGCGCCGTAACGCCGCATGTCGTCGCGGATGCGGTCGATCAACCGCGCCGCCGCGAAGCGCCCCAGCGCCGCCGCGTCGGGCGCTTCCGCCCACGCGCGCGCCTGGCCGGCGTCGACCTCCGCGGCGATCTCCACGAGGTACTCACCCGGATACTGGTACTGGTCGAGCGCCTCGCCGGGCGCGGTGAGCCCGAGACGCTCGCGCAGACGGAAGCCCAGGCTCGCTCCCAGCGCCTCCACCTGCTTGCCGTGGTCGTTGACGTAGTACTCGCCCTGCGTCGCGTAGCCCGCGAAGTCGAGCAGATTGAGGATCGCGTTGCCCACCGCCGCGGCCCGCGCCGACACGATGACCAGCGGACCGGTGGGATTGGCGGAGACGTACTCCACCTGCACGCGCCGGCCTGCGCCATCGTTCGTGCGGCCGAAGGCCTCGCCCGCCTCGAGCACCTCGCGCACGGTCCGCTCCAGCACGGGCGCCGCGAGCCGGAAGTTGATGAACCCCGGGCGCGCCGCGGCGACGCTCGCCACCACGTCGGAACCGACCTGCAGCGAAGACACCACGCGCTCCGCGATCTCCATGGGGTTCTTCTTGAGGATCCTGGCGAGCGACATCGCCACCGGGGTCGCGACGTCGCCGTGGGTCGCGTCGCGCGGGCGCTCGACCGCCACCGTCACGCCGGCGTCGTCGTAGCCCAGGTCGCGCAGAGCGCGGGAGACGGCGTCCACAATCGTGTCGCGGGCGCTCAATTCCCTTCCTCCGCGGCGTCCGCGGCGATCCGTTCGACCGGGGCGTCGCCCCACAGCCGTTCCAGCTGGTAATAGCCGCGCACCTCGGGCTGGAAGACGTGAACGACGATGTCGATCATGTCGATCAGGACCCAGCGCAGGGACTCGTAGCCCTCCACGTGGTAGACCTCGATGCCGGACTTCCTGGCCCGTTCCAGCACGTGATCGGCGATCGCCTTCACCTGCGGTCCCGACTCACCCGTGCACAGCACGAAGAAGCTCGTGACGTCGGTGACCTTGCGCAGGTCCATGACCATCAGGTCCACCGCTTTCTTGTCCAGGGCGAAGCCCGCCACCTTGCGCGCCGTAGCCTTCGTCGCGCGGACCGCCTTGCGGCGTCCGGTCCGGCCCACCACCACCTTCTCTTCCACAGATCGTTTCGTCACTCCGCCTCCGTCAGGGTTCGCGTTTGCGGCGCCGCGTGATGAGCGCCGCCAGGAAAGCGCTGCCAATATACAGGACCACCAGGGGCACCGCCATGAGCACCTGCGACACCGGATCCGGCGGCGTGAAAACGGCCGCGGCGAGAAAGATGATCACCACTGCGTAACGCCACTGCCGGAGGAACAACTGCGGCGAGACGATACCGAGCAACGAGAGCAGCAGGATCACGATCGGAAGCTGGAACACCAGGCCGAAGGCCAGACACAGCCTCGAGACCGTGGTGAAATAGGCACTCACCGACAGCATGGGCTGGATGCGGTCGGTCGCGTAGCCCAGCATGAACCGGATGATCACCGGGACCACGAGAAAGTACGCGAACGCGACCCCGGCGTAGAACAGGAGCGCGGAGGCCACCGCCACCGGAAAGATGCCGCTCCGTTCGCGGCGAAAGAGCCCCGGCGAGACGAACCGCCACACGCGGTACCCGATATACGGAAAGGACGCCAGCCCGCCCAGGATGAAGCTGAGCTTCATGCGCGTCATGAACGCTTCCGAGGGCGCCACGAACATCAGGTGGTCGACCGGCACGCCGGCCACCAGCCAGTCCATGATCGGCCCGCTGAAGAACCAGGCGGCGATCGAAAGCCCCAGGAGCGATATGAGAGAGGAGACCAGGACGCCGCGAAGCTCCCCGAGATGATCCCAGAAGGACATCTCGCGCAGGACCTCCGCGCGCGCGGGCTCGCGTAGCGGCCGCATTGTCCCTAGAGGAGTTCCCTCTCCATCTGATACGTCACAATGGCGGGTGTATCGTTCAACTGCATCTCGAAGCCCATCTTGGTCTTCAGCCGGGCGATCAGGTGCGCCGCGGGATCGAAGAGGAACTCGATCTTGCCCTTGCCCTCACCGTCCACGCTGAACGTCCCCATCGCGTTGGCCGACTGCCCGGAGAGCGCACTGACCGCGTCGCAAACCACCGAGGCGCAGTTGCGGTCGTCTTCCTTCTTCATCTCCTTGAACTTGAACCGCGCGGTCGTGGCCATGTCCATGCCACCCGC